>NZ_JBHFOM010000052.1:0-31617 GCF_053543955.1 Colwellia sp. E150_009 | reverse complement strand
CCATTGGTTTCTTTTGCGATAAGGGATTTAAAGTCGATGTGATCAAAGGGACTCATAAGTTGTGATATTAGGTATGAAAAATAAAATCAATTAGATCACAAATTTAATAAAAATGGTATTACTAGCCAGCTGATTAATTTTTGTTATACCAATTGCATTAATTAAGTTCCCACCTTTATCCAGTCTCTAGAGCATAATTTGATCACTCTAGAGGCATCAGATATAAAACTATTCCAAGCTCTACTGCATTCATCAACAATATCGTCATAGCCCTTGAAACATCTATTGGCGAGTTCATTTTGGCGTAGCCATTGCCAAACTTGCTCTATAGGATTTAATACCAATTGCATTAATTAACTGCTCACTTTTATCCAGTCTCTAGCGCATAATTTTATCACTCTTGAGACATCAGATATAAAGCTATTCCAAGCTCGACTGCATTCATCAACAATATCTTCATAGCCTTTAAAACATCTGTTCGCTAGTTCATTTTGCCTTAACCACTTCCAAACTTGTTCAATTGGGTTTAGCTCTGGTGAATAGGGCGGCAGCTTTATGATGGATAAGTTATCGAACTTATCCGTTAAATGGGATTGATGCCAAGCGGCACCGTCTACAACGATTACAGCATGACGTCCTTGCGGTACTTTTTTTGATATCAACGCGAGGTGCTTTTCCATTACATCCATATTCATACACGGTGCTATTAATGCTTCGGTATCACCTGTCGCTGGACAAACAGCACTAAAAAGATAGGCATATTCAAATTGCTGCTGTTTCACGGCTCTTGGCCTTGTGCCTTTCTCTGCCCAAAGCCGTGTCGTCGTATTCTGCTGCCCAAACCGTGCTTCGTCTTGGAACCATACGTCTACATTTTTAAGGCTTATATTCCACGGGATCGTGCGGATCATTGTGATTTCGAATTTTATTAAAAGTTTCTTGTACTTCATCTGATTGTTTAGGATGCCTTGAGCGGCTAGTTATCCACGAGAACCCTAGCTGGTGGAGTAGTCGATAAACATTGAAAATAGAATAATCTACCTTAAATTCTTGGGCAATATAGGTAGCGAGTGTTCCAGCGTTAAGTCTGCCACCATTTTCTTTAATGCTATTGTTGCGAACGTATTGGCTTAACTGATTAAGCTGTAATTGACTTAAGGCGCAAGGTTGGCCTGTACGGGGTTTTTCTTTGAGTCCACCAAGGCCATCTTCATAAAATCTTTTAACCCAATCGTTAACACTGCGGCGGCTAATGCGAAGATTTCTTGCTACTTGCGCTTTGTTAGTGCCGTCTTTGATGTGAGAAAGTGCCATTAAATGAACGCGCATACGTCCGTTAGTTTCTCTGTCAATTAGTGTTTTAAAATCAATGTGATCTAAAGAAGTTATTTGCAAAAATACTGATGTAGAAAAAATAAATACAATTAGATCACAAATTTAATCAAAATGGTATAAATCGTTTTTATTTATGTTGTTAATGTGTGCATCTCGTTGGTAGAGCAGCCTTTTTCATAAAATATCGTTATTAAACTTTCTATTTAAAAAATGTCTACTATGCTTATTTTATAGGCAGTTGTAATAAGGGCTTTTATTCTTTTTACAACTAACTATGCCGCAGTGAGCTATACAAAGTAACACTAACTAAATGTATAAAACGTTCGGCAAGTAAGTTGTCTGTCGCCTTAGAGCTTATAGCAAACCAATAAAAGCAATATTGGTCCAATCGTTTAGCTAAAATAGTAATAAACAATGGAATGGGGGCGTTGTGGAATTAACAAGTCAAATTAATGAAATTTGGTCGATAGCGGCATATTTAATCATTTTAGTTGTTATGCTAATCTCTATGATGATCTTGTCTCATTTCTTGGGGCCTCAAACGCAATCTCGTGCTAAGAATACGCCTTACGAATCTGGAATTATCTCTGTCGATGAAAACAAAACGCGCTTTGGTAATCATTTCTTTTTGTATGCAATTTTTTTCGTTATTTTTGATTTAGAAACCATTTTCCTATTTGCTTGGGTGATTGCTTTTGATGAAGTCGGCTGGTTGGGCTTTATTGAAGCAAGTATTTTTATTAGTGTGTTATTAGCTGCTTTGATTTATTTAATTCGCATTGGTGCGCTTGAGTTTAAATACCGTCATCAAGGTGTTCGATTACAGCAACTACATTTTAGTCGTTTGCAGGCTAAAAACGTTAGTGTTAATCCAAACCAAAGTACAAGCCTAAATACTAATGTAAATATCAATTCAAAGAATAATAAAAAGGAACAATACTGATGGAGTGGTCGTTAACAAAAGCCAAGCTTGATGAACAAATGAGGGTTGCCAAATCTGTTTCTGAAGAAGAGTTGCAACGCAGTGTTTTTATGGCAAAGCTTGATGATATGGTGAACTGGGGACGAAAAAATTCTATTTGGCCATTCAATTTCGGTTTAAGTTGCTGTTATGTTGAAATGGCCACCAGCTTTACTTCTCGTCATGATATTGCTCGTTTTGGTGCAGAGGTTATTCGTGCCACGCCAAGACAAGCCGACTTAATGGTAATTTCAGGTACTTGTTTTCGTAAAATGGCACCTGTAATTCAGCATTTGTATCAACAATTGTTAGAGCCTCGTTGGATTATTTCGATGGGGTCTTGTGCTAACTCAGGTGGTATGTATGACATTTACTCTGTTGTGCAAGGTGTTGATAAATTTATTCCTGTTGATGTATATGTCCCTGGTTGCCCACCACGACCTGAAGCGCTGCTTGAAGGTTTATTGTTACTGCAAAATCAAATTCAGTATCAACCGCGACCACTAAGCTGGGTGGTAGGAGAGCAATCGGTATCGGAAATTACTAAACCATCTATGCGTGATATTAAACAGGAAAGCCGAATTAAAGTAACAAATCTTGATTCACCTGACTGGTCATAAAAGGATGAATAAATGATCGCTGCTACGCTTAACAGAAAAATTGATATGACAGCCAGTAAAAATTGGCAGCAAGCTTGTGTGATTAGTTTATTCGATGAAATATCTGCATTAGCGGCGGGAATGAAGTTAACACCCGTTAGTGCGGTAGAAAACATTGTTGACGATATTCCAAGCTTTTGGGTTGATAAAAAACATATTTGTAAATTAATGCGAGCACTTAAGCATGATCTATCTAAACCTTTTGATATGTGTTTTGATTTGTGTGCTATTGATGAAACTGTACGTCAACATAAGGCTTCTTATGTGAATGATTTTACTATCAGTTATCATTTACGCTCACATCAGCGAAATCAAGATGTTCGGTTAAAAGTTGCAATATCAAACCGTGATAAAATAATCGATAGTGTAACAAGTATTTGGCCCAATGCTAATTGGTATGAACGAGAAGTATGGGACATGTTTGGTATCACGTTTACAGGTCATCCATACTTATGCCGTATTTTAATGCCTAATACTTGGCAAGGACATCCATTATTAAAAACACATCCTGCCCGTGCAACAGAAATGGCACCTTTTACCTTACCACCCGATGAACAAGATAAAGAGCAACAAGCATTAAGGTTTAATCCCGAAGTGTGGGGAATGAAGCGTCAAAGTGGTGGTAACGGGCAAGACAATGATTTTATGTTTTTAAATCTAGGGCCTAACCATCCAAGTGTTCATGGTGCGTTTCGTATTGTATTGCAAATGGATGGTGAAGAAATTGTCGATTGCGTTCCTGATATAGGCTATCACCATCGTGGCGCTGAAAAAATGGGGGAACGTCAATCTTGGCATAGTTATATTCCTTACACAGATCGTATTGATTACCTTGGAGGGGTAATGAATAACTTTCCTTACGTTATGGCTGTAGAAAAACTTGCGGGAATCACGGTTCCAGATCGAGCCAAAGTTATTCGAATTATGACGGCTGAAATGTTTCGTATACTGTCGCATTTACTTTTCTATGGCACATTTGCGCAAGATATTGGTGCCTTATCTCCCATTTTCTATATGTTTATTGATAGGGAAAAGTTGTTTGGCATTATTGAAGCGTTTACTGGTGCGCGCATGCATCCAAGTTGGTTCCGTATAGGTGGTGTAGCTCAAGATTTGCCACAAGGATGGGATAAATTGGTTAAAGATTATGTTAATTACCTTCCTAAACGGCTTGATGAATATGAAAAAATGGTTATGCAAAATACGTTATTAAAAAAACGTACCGTGGATGTGGGGGCATATTCAAGCAAAGAGGCCTTAACATGGGGTGTAACTGGGCCAGGCTTACGGGCTACCGGGTTTTCATGGGATTTACGTAAGCAAAGACCTTATGGTGGTTATGATCAATTTGATTTTGAAGTTCCACTAGGTCATAACGGTGATTGCTACGACCGATGTCGTGTACGGGTTGAAGAAATGCGTCAGAGTATTCGTATCATTGAACAGTGTTTAAATAACATGCCTGAAGGTCCTTATAAAGCAGAACACCCTCAAACAACACCTCCAGACAAAGCACGTACAATGCAAGATATAGATACCCTGATTCCTCATTTCGTCAATGTAACTTGGGGCCCTGTGATTCCCGTAGGTGAAGTCTCTATGTTTGTTGAAGCAACTAAAGGCATTATGGGGTATCACCTTGTTAGTGATGGCAGCACCATGAGTTACCGTACCCGTATACGAACCCCTAGTTTTGCACATCTACAAATGTTGCCCTTGATCAGTAAAGGGCAATTAGTGGCGGATTTAATTGCTACGTTAGGCAGTATTGATTACGTAATGGCAGACGTGGATAGATAAAAAGTTTTTGAATTTGAGTTGTTTTGCAAGGTAGGCTTTATGTTGATAAAACCTATAATGATTGAGTATTAGGCACTTATGAAAAATAACAATGATACTAGCTTAGGGCAAATAATACCAAGCATGACGATAAACCATGATGACATTGATTTTCATCAATATCTAAGTGCTGCAGAATTGTCTGCAATTGAAGATGAAGTTTCGATTATGGAAACTCGTGAAGCGGCAGGAATAGAGGCGCTTAAAATAGTGCAGCATCATCGGGGGTGGATAAGTGATGATAGCTTGATCGCAATCGCAAAATGTCTTGATATATCAAGTGCTCAGCTTGAAGGGGTTGCAACATTTTATAACCTAATATATCGACAAAAAGTGGGGCAGTATGTCATCCATTTATGCGATAGCATCAGTTGTCATCTAACAGGTTATGAGGAAATTCTCATGGTTGTTAAGCAACATTTAAATATTGATTATGGACAAACAACTCTTGATGGACAATTTACCTTATTATCAAATGCTTGTTTAGGCAGCTGTGATAAGTCACCTGCAATGATGGTTAATGGTAAACATTATCAAAACCTTACTGCTGAATCTGTCATCGCTATATTAAATGGTTTTAGCCAGAACGTCGGAGTATCAGATGACTAAACCTACCTCTGATACTAACCCTGAAGCTAGTGTTGCAGTGGACGAAGAATGGCTAACGCAAGCACTAGCCGAGTCGTTATCAAAGCCCTTATCTCATTTAGTGAATATTGAACATCCCCTAGATTTTGAGGGTTATATAAAAGCGGGTGGTTATATAGGCGCAACAAAAGCGTTAAAAGAATCAACCCCAAAAGAGGTGTTAGACCTCGTCAATGATTCTGGGTTAAAAGGGCGCGGTGGTGCTGGTTTTCCAACAGGTATGAAATGGAGTTGCGTGCCTGCATTACAAGGGAAAAAGCTAGCAGATAATTCAGGCGCAAGGCCAAATCAACAAAACAGTTATTTAATTTGTAATGGTGATGAAATGGAGCCAGGTACCTTTAAAGATCGCTATTTACTTGAAGGTGTGCCACAGCAGTTAATTGAAGCAATGATCATTGCGAGTTATACCATTAGTGCGAACAAAGCCTATATTTTTCTGCGTGGAGAGTACATTCTTGCAGCTAAACGCTTGCAACAAGCGATAGACCAAGCTTATGAACATCATTGGTTAGGAGAAAATATTCAAGGCACAAGTTACCAACTGGATTTATATCTTCATACGAGTGCTGGACGTTATATTTGTGGTGAAGAAACGGCATTGATTAATGCACTAGAAGGAAAGCGAGCTAACCCCAGAGCTAAACCTCCTTTTCCGCAAGTGAGTGGTTTGTTTGGTAAGCCAACGGTTGTTAATAATGTTGAAACCTTAAGTAACTTACCACACATTTTAAAACACGGTAGCGCGTGGTTCAAAGGCCTGTCATCTAATAGCGATCCAGGTACCAAACTCTATGCAGCGTGTGGGCAGGTAAAAAATCCAGGGGTATGGGAATTACCTATGGGGGTTACAATTCGGTCACTTTTATATGATTTTGCTGGCGGTATGAAAGATGGTATGAGTTTAAAGGGATTGTTGCCAGGAGGAGCTTCTACTGATTTTTTGATTGAACAGCATTTAGATACACCGATGGATTTTGAGTCTATTGGTAAAGCGGGGAGTCGCTTAGGTACAGGCGGTTTAATTGTGTTAGGAGATAAATCTTGCCCTGTTGCTATGGTACTTAATTTATTACGTTTTTTTGCGCAAGAATCGTGTGGTTGGTGTACACCATGTCGAGATGGAACCCCTTGGGTTGTTGAAATTTTAACACGTATTGAACAGGGGAAGGGCGTTGCGGAAGATTTAGAACAATTATATGAACTTTGTGATTTTATGTGGCTGGGGAAAACCCATTGTGCTTTAGCTCCTGGGGCTGTTGAACCGTTAAAAAGTGCCCTGCGTTATTTCAAAGAAGATTTTGAACAGCATATTGAGCAGGGATGTTGTCCTTATAAAAGTGAACTTTACAATCAAAGCGACTTAAACAAGGGAAAGGAGGTTAGCGATGGCGAATAAAGATGCTGTTACTATAGTCACTATTTATATTGATGATGTACCTTACCAAGTTTCGGCTAATAATAATTTACTTGCTGGCGTACTGTCGAATAAATTGAATCTTCCGTATTTCTGTTGGCATCCTTCAATGGGCTCTGTCGGTGCATGTCGTCAATGCGCGGTCACACAATATAACGATGAAAAAGATACCCGTGGTCGCGTGGTGATGTCATGTATGACGCCTGTCGTTGAAGGTTTGCGTATTGGTCTTAAAGACCATGCTTCAGCAAAATTTCGTGAACAAATTATTGCGGCTATGATGACTAATCATCCACATGATTGTCCTGTATGTGCTGAAGGTGGAGAATGTCATTTACAAGATATGACGGTGATGACAGGACATAGTTCTCGTCAATATCGTGGAGAAAAACGTACGTTTACCAACCAATATTTAGGCGAACTGGTTGGTCATGAAATGAACCGATGTATTACTTGTTATCGCTGTGTGCGTTTTTATAAGGATTACGCAGGAGGTAAAGATTTTGACGTTTTTGGTACACGTAATCAGGTTTATTTTGGTCGGCAGAAAGAGGGGATTTTAGAAAGTCAGTTTAGTGGGAATTTAGTAGAAGTATGCCCAACAGGGGTATTTACTAATAAGCCTTTTTCTGCACATTATACACGAAAGTGGGATTTGCAATCAGCGCCTTCTGTATGTACTTATTGTTCTATTGGTTGTAACACAAGTATTGGAGAGCGCTATGGTTCAGTACGCAGGGTAATGAACCGTTATAATCATGATCTTAATGGTTACTTTTTATGTGACCGAGGTCGTTTTGGCATTGGCATCGTGAATTCAAGTAAAAGAATTGATCGTGTTAAAGGCATCTGCGCTAAAGTCGGTGAACCACTCATTGGCACCTTTAATGAGAATAATTTTGCTAAAACTCTCAGGCAGCATTGCAAGGAAAAATTTATAGGTATTGGCTCCGCCCGCGCTTCATTCGAGAATAATCGGTTATTAGAATACTTGGTTGGCAAAGACAGTTTCTCTTTAGGGTATAACAACCGAGAAATGCAATTAGCATTAAGACACAAAAAACTGTTAACGCAATACCCACAACAAAGTTTAGCAGGTATTGAAAATGGCATAGCGCATGACAATGGTGAGAAAGGGCATGATTTAGTTTTTATTGTTGGGGAAGTGATTGAACAAACCGCTCCACGTTTGGCGTTAACTATTAAACAAGTATTGAGAAATGTAGCTTTAGATAAAGCTGATAGCATTGGAGTTAAACATTGGCAAGATGCGGCAGTAAGAACATATGCAGGAGACACCCGTACTCCCTTATATTCATTGCAATCACAGCCAAGTGAGTTTGACCAATATGCTAATGGTACTTTGTTGATATCGCCCGATGGAATAATAAAATGTATTAAGCATTTAACAACAATGTTACAGGATGACTTTGCTGATGTAGCTACGGTTATACCATTTCAAAATGAATTACATTCAAGTCAATGTAAATCAAAACCTATCAGCATTGATAATGAAAATAAGGCGACTGGCTCTGCGACTAACCACTATGACCGTGATGAACATATTAGTGATAATGCGGACAATGAAGAAGCCTTTTTATTGTCGCTTGCTAATGCGTTATCGCAAGCTAAAATGCCCTTAATTGTGACTGGTTTAACATTAAAATCACCAGAACTACTGGGTGCAATTGATGAGTTAATGGCTTGTTTATCACAAAAGTCACATGGCTTTTCACCTGAGTTAACCCTGATAGCACCTGAATGCAATAGTGTGGGATGCCTTCATTTTCTGAGTGAGCATACGTTATCTATAGAGCAAATTATTAAGCGTTGTAAGCAAGATACAGAAAAACCGACCAGCTTAATTGTGCTTGAACAAGACTTGGCGCAAATAAATAACACACAAAAAGAACAATTACGTCAACATTGTAAAACACTGATTGTTCTTGAACACACTAAAAACAAATGGAATCAGAAAGCCGATATTTTGCTTCCTGTGGGGGATGTCAGTGAAAGTAATGGGCATTTTGTGAATTTTCAAGGGCGATTTCAGCGTTTCTCGTCTGCACATATCCCTGTTAAACCCATTATGGAAAGTTGGTACTGGCTCAGTTTACTAACAAAGTATCTCTTTGAACAACCAGACAAGATGTTTGATAATTTAACTGAAATACAGTCTTTTTTTGCCCAACGAGGTGAGCCTTGGGCGTCACAAATATTGACCTGTGAAAAACAACAAGCTGAATATAACCGCGCTGGTGTTGCTAGGGAAACGCCTCGGGCAAGTGGACGTACAGCCATGACAGCAAATCAGTCTGTGCATGAAATGAAAACGTACCTTGAAAAAAGTCATAATGATATTTTTAATTATTCAATGGAAGGAAATAATGCTCATACCCGTTCAGACATGCCTTATTCTTGGTCTCCTGCATGGAATTCAAATCAGTCAATTCTACAGCTTCAACAAGAGGTTAATGGTGAGCTAGTAAAAAAGGCAAATGAAAATTTTCTTAATCTTACTCTATCAGCTTTCTTTGACGAGTTGCCAGCACAATGTTTTGCACAAAAGCTAAATAGTTTATGGCCAGTACAGATAAAAGAAATATTTGAGGAGTCGAAGGAGAATATAACACTTATTCAAAACCTACCTTGGTTTTTAGCTGAACAGCAATCTAGAACTTTACCAGAATTTATCCTCATGTTTACAGGAAATACGGTTGAGGTGTCAGGTGATTTTGCTAAAAACAATATGATTGAACACGCTAGTGTTATAAAACTGAACATAGGAACAGCAGTATTATTTGCGAAAGTTATAGTGAATGAAAAACTACCAATAAATATAATGTTGGTCAGTTTATTTGAATTACCGTTATCTATTAATAACGTGTCGCTTGCCCTAAAAAATATTAGTAAAGCAACGTATGAGGAGGCTATTGAATTCTCGCAAAATGAAGTACATAGAAAGCAAGTAGCAGAAAAAGAAAAGTCTGATGTTTTGAGCAGGCTAACAAAACAAGATAAAACTATCCCAATTGCTTTTTTTGATACGCTAGCAACTTGTGTGCATGGTAATCAAGAAAAAAACAATTTAAGCCAGAAGTAAGGAGCGACAACAATGACTGAAATAGTGTTTAAGCTCCTAGAAATAACTATTATTATCACTTTACTTATACCTATAGCAGCAATGTTGGTGTGGGTTGAGCGTCGCATGATAGGTATATGGCAAGACAGGTTAGGGCCAAATCGTGTCGGTCCCTTTGGTATTTTGCAATCATTGGCCGACTTATTAAAAATTCTTGGGAAAGAAGATTGGATTCCCCCTTTTAGTGACCGTTTAGTTTTTACGATTGCGCCTGTTATTGGTGCGGTTTGCGTACTAATGAGTTTTGTTGTTATTCCTTTTTCACCAACGATTGGTGTGTCTGATCTTAATATAGGTTTATTGTTTTTTCTTGCTATGGCCTCTCTTGCTGTCTATAGCGTGGTACTAGCAGGTTGGGCTTCAAATTCTAAATATGCCTTGCTTGGCGGCATGCGTGCTGCAGCACAAACAGTAAGTTATGAAGTATTTATGGGCTTGTCAGTGATGGGGGTTGTGATACTAACTGGCAGTTTTAATTTACGAGACATCGTTTTGGCTCAAGCAGAAAATGGTTGGCTTATTCAAACACAATTTGTAGGTTTTGTAATTTTCTTTATTGCAGGAATTGCGGAAAGTCATCGTTTACCTTTCGATTTGCCTGAAGCCGAAACTGAGCTAACAGCTGGATTTCATACCGAATATTCAGGTTTGAAGTTTGCTTTGTTTTTTTTGGGAGAATACTTAAGTGTTACTTTAATTTCGGCCATGTCTGTGGTGCTGTTTTTTGGTGGTTGGTTGATGCCAGCCCCTTTTGGTTCTTGGCTGCCGCCACTTGTGTGGTTTATTTTAAAAATACTATTTTTTGTTTTTTTCTTCATATTGTTACGCACATCATTACCACGCCCTCGTTTTGATCAATTGTTGAGTTTTGGTTGGAAATATATGCTGCCTTTAGCATTAATCAACTTGATAGTAACCGCTGCGTTAAAGTTGGGGGGTGTTTATGATTGAACCAGAGCATAAATTACATCATCAAAATAAAAGGTTAACAGCCTTAAGTTTGGTCGTTGATATGATTGTTAGTCAATTAAGAACGATGATGTTAGTACTTAAACATACTTTTACTAAAGCTGACACAGTTGAATACCCAGAACAAAAACCTTATTTAGCGCCCAGATATCGAGGTCGAATAGTGCTAACCCGTGATCCAGATGGTGAAGAGCGCTGTGTCGGTTGCAACTTATGTGCTGCAGCTTGTCCAGTTGATTGTATTGCTTTACAACAAACTATTGATGAGGATGGACGTAAACGTGCTGATTTTTTTCGGATTAATTTTTCTCGCTGTATTTTATGTGGATTTTGCGAAGAAGCTTGTCCAACGTATGCCATTCAATTAACCCCTGATGTTGAATTGGCCGAATATGACAGACAAAATTTAGTTTATGAAAAAGAACATTTACTCATTAGCGGTGTTGGTAAGTATCCAGATTATAGTTTTTATCGTCACAGCGGCATAGAAGTTAATATTAAAGGGGAAAAGAAAGCTAAAGGTGATGCAGAACAAGAGAAATCGCCTGTTGATATAAAAGGATTAATGCCATGAATATTGCGACGGACGGACTAATTATGGGATTAAATGCATTACAATTAATGTTTTATTTTGCCGCTATTTTAGCCATTGTTGCCAGCGTAAAAGTAGTAACAGGTAAAAATACCGTACATGCTTTACTTTATCTCGTGGTTTCGTTATTGGCGGTAGCTGTTTGTTTTTATTTAATGGGGGCACCTTTTGCAGCAGGGTTAGAAGTGATTGTTTATGCAGGGGCAATTTTAGTGTTATTTGTCTTTGCCATTATGATGTTTGGTCTTGGGCAGGATGAAACACTAAATTCTCCCGTATCACGTGGCTTTACCCTCAGTAATATTTCGCTTTGGATGGGGCCAAGTCTTATTGCATTGCTTTTACTGGTTGAATTAATATTTGCTATTGATAATGCCGCTATTCAAGAAAAATTAACCGCTAATGTTATCCATGCTAAACAGGTGGGGATCCTACTCTATGGCCCTTATTTGTTGGCGGTAGAAATTGCTTCATTTTTACTGCTTGCGGGTCTTATTGCAGGGTATCATCTTGCAAAGCCTGACGGTGCGAGTGTTGCCAATCAAAATGAAACAGGAGAGCCTCTATGAGTGCTATCCCGTTAAGCCACGTATTAATTTTGGCGAGTATTTTATTTACCATAGGCTTTGCTGGCGTCATTGTTAGAAAAAACACCTTGTTTATCTTAATGAGTTTGGAAGTTATGCTTAATGCCGTAGGCGTCGCTTTTATCGGTGCTGGCAGTGTTTGGCAACAGGCTGATGGTCAGGTGATGTTTATTCTCGTATTGACATTGGCAGCAGCAGAAGTTGCTGTGGGATTAGCGCTGTTGATACAAATGCAGAAACGCTTTAAATCTTTAGATATCGACTTGCTTAGCAAGCTAAAGGGGTAGGCGATGTTTCTCTCTACCACGGAAATTACATTAGCTTTACTGCCTGTTTATCCTTTAATCAGTTTTTTATTGCTCATTAGCTTAGGTGAGCGTTTATCCTGGCGAGCTGCGTCGATTGTGAGTGTTGGTGCTATGGCGTTAAGCGCAATATCAAGTTTTGTTGTGATTAACCAACTTTCCATTGTGTCACCAATATTAACCGTTCATTTGTGGAATTGGTTTGAGCTAAATCTAGCTGGTAACGCATCAACACAAATTAACATTAGTTTTTATCTTGACGGTCTTGCGGCTGTGATGATTTCAGTGGTAACTGGCGTTGGCTTATTGATCCATGTTTTTGCGGCCGCGTATATGAAGTCAGATGAAAATTTCACGCGTTTCATGGCATACATGAACTTGTTTATTGTTGCCATGTTACTTTTAGTGTTGGCAGATAATTTAGTATTACTGTATTTAGGATGGGAAGGTGTTGGGCTTTGTAGCTTTTTATTAATTGGTTTTTGGTACAAAGAAAAGGCCAATGTGTTGGCGGCAAGAAAAGCTTTTATTATGACTCGAGTTGGTGATACGGCACTGGCTATCGGGCTCTTTATATTATTTAAAGAACTTGGCCAACTCAATATTCATAACTTAACTGAGACTGCTAACACCATATGGCAGGTTGGCGACGAAGCACCTTACTGGATCGCTTTGTTATTACTAGGTGGGGCGGCTGGTAAATCGGCACAATTACCATTACAAACTTGGTTGCCAGATGCAATGGCAGGGCCAACGCCCGTGAGTGCATTAATTCATGCTGCGACTATGGTTACGGCTGGTGTTTATTTGATTGCCCGTATGCATGGCGTATTTTTACTAGCCCCCGAGGTGATGAACTATGTTGCTTGGCTTGGCGCAATAACGTTGTTATTAGCAGGTGTTGCTGCACTTGCTCAAAACGATATTAAGCGGGTTCTTGCTTATTCAACCATGAGTCAAATAGGTTATATGATGCTGTCACTAGGTGCTGGCGCTTTTTCAGCAGGGGTATTTCATTTGATGACTCATGCCTTTTTTAAGGCATTACTTTTTTTAACCGCAGGTTCTATTATTTTAGCATTACATCACCAGCAAAACTTGTTCAAAATGGGAGGGCTTTTAAAACGACTACCTTTTGAAACAGTGATGTTTACTATTGGTTTGCTGTGTTTAATTGCTTTACCTGGTAGTTCTGGTTTTTACTCTAAAGAAGCCATTATTGCTCAGCTTTGGTCGTCAAATACGGCAGGGCCGATATTTTGGTATTGCGCTATTTTGGGTGCATTTTTAACTAGTGTTTACAGTTGTAGATTGTTCTTTCTAGCTTTTATGGGAGAGAAGCGTTTCCAAGATGAACCGCGTTCATCATCTAGTAAGCTATTAAGTATTTCTCTCGTTGCTTTGGCTATGCTGTCTGTGGCAGGTGGGGGATTTGCGAGCACGCTTGAAGTGGCGTTGCTTAATGTTTTTCCTCGTTATCACTCATCACTATTTAATGAACCGCAATGGCTTCATAGTGTTGCTATAGCGACACCTTTTGTAGGTATTATTTTTTCTTGGTTTTATTTTGCAAAATATCGACATTCAACCTCTTGTGATGCAGAACATTCTGTATTTCAAGATAAGCCAAATTCAGTGGTGTTATTTTGCCGGCGAGGATTAGGTTTTGATCAACTTTATGATGTGTTGTTTATAAAGCCTTATTGTTATGTTGCTAAGTTAAACCGTAATGATATTTTTGATCAGCTACTTATGCTTTGCGCTTGGTATGTCAGCATGTGCCATGATGTATTCAAATGCAGTCAAAACGGTAAATTACGATGGTATGCTGCAGCTATTGGCTTAGCTGCGGTGTTGTTATTACTTAGTATGGGTCTTCAGCATTTATCACTGGAGGCAAGTTAATGAATATAACACTTGTTATGTGTAGTTTACTTTTGGGTGGTCTTTTAGCTTGGTATGCTGAGGGAATAAAAAAGCATAGTGCACGTTGGTTAGCGTTATTAACGGTACTTTTACTTTGTTTTTACTTTGTTATTTCAGTGACTTCAGCAGGGCTTGATTTTAGCGAGCTACAAATATTAATACGCTTGCCTTGGATTACAAGTTTTAATATTGAGTATACCTTAGCACTTGATTATTTAAGTTTGGTTTTAGTGTTGCTGACATTATTTTTGTCGGTTGTTTGCATTTTGATTTCTTGGCAAGAAATTCAAAATAAAACTGGTTTTTATTACTTCAATTTACTTGCCTCTATTGCTGGTATTATTGGTGTATTCACCGCCATGGATATGTTTTTGTTTTTCTTTTTTTGGGAAGTAATGCTTTTGCCAATGACAGCACTAATTGCTATTTGGGGGCATGAAAATAAGCACTTTGCTGCGATTAAATTTTTTATTTTTACGCAAGTGAGTAGCTTAATTATGTTAGTAGCTATCATTGCAATGGCTACTATACATTTTCAGCAAACTGATCAAGTAAGTTTCTTCTATCAAGACTGGCTAGTTCTTGAATTACCCTCATCCGTAAGTACTTATTTAATGTTGGGGTTCTTTATTGCTTTTGCTGTAAAACTGCCTTTAGTGCCAGTGCATTCGTGGTTGCCTGATGCGCATACTCAAGCGCCAACCGCAGGAAGTGTATTACTTGCAGGCGTTTTATTAAAAACAGGTGCTTATGGTTTGATCCGTTTTGTATTGCAGTTATTTCCACTGGCAAGTATGGATTTTGCGCCGATAGCTGCAACATTAGGGGTTGTGAGTATTTTATATGGGGCAAAAATGGCTTTTGCTCAACAAGATTTCAAACGTTTGGTTGCTTACAGCAGTATTAGTCATATGGGTTTTGTTATTTTAGCGTTGTTTTCATTGAATGCTATTGCATATCAAGGGGTGGTTTTAACTTTAGTTGCTCACGGTTTAAGTAGTGCAGCATTATTTTCATTAGCAGGAATGATCTATAGCAGAATACACACTCGAAATTTGTCACAGATGGGGGGATTTTGGCAAAGTGCCCCTCGTATGGGTGGTTTTGCTTTAGTTTTTGTCGCTGCAGCTTTTGGCTTACCTGGGCTTGCAAATTTTGTAGCAGAATTTTTATCCTTAATTGGATCATATCAACGTTTTCCTTTGTTAACGATATTGGCTGCTTTTGGCCTGATTGCCTCTACTATTTACGGTATGGTGTTATTTCAAAGTGCTTTTCAAGGCGAAACACAAGAGAATAAACAAAGGAAGTCTGTAGGAAAAAATAAAGTGCAAGATTTTACAAAAGAAAATTTGGTTACTGATTTATCAAAACGTGAGTTGTTAGTTTTTTCTTCTTTGCTTGCTTTACTGATAATTCTTGGCTTTTATCCTAATTTTGTTTTGATGTTTTTTCAGATACCTGAACTGACATTAGTATTTAATACTGTTGGAGAGTAATTATATGACTCAATTGATGATGCAGTATTTATCCCCTTTGTTGATAGTTGCCTTTGGTATTGTGCTTTCTTTATTACTTATTGCGTGGCGTCGATCACAAAAGTTAATTTTACACTTTACCTTAGCTATCTTTGTTTGTGCCTTATTATCGAGTATTTATTTAGTGTCGAATACTATTGATGCAGTACAAATTACTGCACTTATAAAGGGGGATAATTACGCTTATATTGCCTTTATATTGATTTTATTGGTTAGTATGGTTGTCGGTTTTTTAAGTTCGTCGTGGTTAAGGCACTCAGTTGAAGTACATGATGAATTTTTTGTTTTATTACAATTAGTTGTGCTTGGATCTGGGGTTGTAGTGATGAGTGATCATTTTGCCGCTTTATTTTTGGGGTTTGAGTTACTCAGTATAGCCTTAGTGGGTATGGTAGGTTACAGTCGTGGTAGTAAATATGGCGTTGAAAGTGCGTTTAAATACCTTGTGTTAAGCGCGACTGCTTCAAGTTTTATGTTGCTAGGTATTGCATTTGTTTATAGTCAAAGTGGCAGCTTAAGCTTTAGTGTTGACGCTTTTTCTATCGCTGTAAATGGGCAATTATATTTTGTAGGTTTTTTACTTTTTATTGTTGGTGTTGCTTTTAAATTATCTCTTGCGCCATTTCATTTTTGGACACCTGATGTTTATCAAGGTGCGCCAACGTCAGTGACGCTATTGTTAGCGACAGTGTCAAAAGTTGCTATGTTTGTTGTGTTAATGAAGTATTGGTTTAGTCAATCTTCATTACTAGTAGATAGTGCATCAAACTTCCATACACTAGTTGGTATTTTGGCAGTTTTGTCTATGTTGACAGGGAATTTTTTGGCTTTGAAGCAACAAAATATCAAACGATTATTAGCTTATTCTTCGATAGCACACATGGGGTACTTACTTATGGTGTTGTTGGTTGTGTTTCCTCAAAGTGTTCATTTAGCTTGGCAAAGTGCGCTGTTTTATTTGATTGCTTATGTCATAGCAACAATATCACTGTTTATTGCTTTACAATTAAGCGAAGGTAAAAATGCAAATATCATCTTGGATGGAGAGCAAGCTATTAGTGATTGGCAGGGAATGTTTTGGCACAATAGAGTGCTAGCTTTGCTAATTATTGTTGCAATATTAAGTTTGGCAGGCATACCGTTAACTGCTGGTTTTATTGGTAAGTTTTATGTACTAAATACAGCAGTACAAGCACAGCAATGGTGGTTAATCACAACATTAATTATAGGAAGTGGTATTGGGTTATTTTATTATCTAAAAATCATTTTTACGCTGTTTGATGGTGTAAATCAAGAGCAAAGTATGTATTTAACTAATGCAGTGGTGCCTACTGAATTATCACCTGTCGTGAATTTGTCTGTTATTCTAATAATTTTAGCGGGCGTTATTTTAGGTGTGTACCCTGATATAGTGTCACAAATGCTTTAATAATTGCGATGCAACAATAAATTAGTGTAGTGTTATAGGTATTACAGCCAGTTTGCTATTAAATGTATAGCATTGATGATATTTACTTTTATCATTTAAACCTTTTTTAAAGGGGGCTAGTCTTTTTTATAAACAGGAAAAGTATGGCAACAAGTATTTCAACTGCTTTTTATGATGCGTTATTTGATGGAACTAATATGGATGCATCAATGAATATTCTAGAAGAAACCACCTTAGCAAACGTAAGACAGGTTTTGAACGACCCTGAACAACTCTCTAAACATATACCACCTTTGCCCATTATTTTACTTGAGTTGATAGAAACATTAAAAGATCCAAATGCTAACTTTTTGGACTTTATTAAAATTATTGAAAAAGATCCTAGTTTATCCTTAACCGTATTAAAAATAGCGAATTCAGCTAAGTATTCACGTAGTGATACTGGTATTCAATCATTACAAAAAGCGGTTGGTGTATTAGGTACGGTAGGGGTAGCTAATATAGCGACGACAGTATTAATGAAGTCTTTAATGCCGCAAAGTCCTATCTATTTTAAAAAGTTTGGTCGTCAAATTTGGGAACATTCTCTTCAATGCGCTTTTTTGTGTCAAACGTTAGCAGTAAAACATGAGCAAAATGAATTTGATGCGCATTTTCTTGGCTTGATTCATGATGTTGGAAAAATTATTATTTTCGGTGCTTTATGTAATGCATTGAGTAACGTGCTTCCTGGAGAGTTACCAGGTAGTTTAGCGTTTAAACAGCTTATGTCAGAAATGTCATTAGATATTTCTTATTCCATAGTAAAAGAATGGAATTTACCTAATGTGTATTGTGATGCCTTGTTAGCACAAAGTTTGGGGAAATCAACGCCACTATCTTCTGTTTTATTTAAAGCGAATGTTATTAGCGAAATATATATTTTATCTAAAAAAAATAAGATCACTGAAAATCAGATTGAAACAGTATTAGCAAAAATAAAGGTAGATAAATCTATTTGGCTTAATTTTTTGGAAAATGCTGATGACTTCAACCTTAATTCATAGCTATTTATAAATATCATTTGTGTATTGTTTTTGTTCATGTATAATGCGCGCTTCGGTGGTGGGTGTTGGATTTTACGATACAAAACCAACAAAATGATAGAGGCACTTTTACAAAAGGGAATGGTGCACTACTTATTGATTTATCTATTAAGAGAAATTCTTAAAAAACAATAAGTCCATCGAAATGAGTAGGGGTTTTCTGCCCAATAGACTTGCCCAGCTGAACATTTCGTTTTCAGCAGAAATATAGCGTGAAGATACGCTATGCGCTTTAAGTCTTCCTGGTGGTTTCCTCGTATGATGTACGCAGGTTTAAGACTTAGCATTTAAAAATTTATTCAATTCAGATCTCTTTCTATAACCAATGTTATGTATGAAAGTGAGCTATTTTTTTGCTTTTTATTTTTTGCTAATTTTTCTTTTAGACGTCTTTTTAGAGATGCTCTCCATACCTGCCTTAAATTGATGAAATTAAAAATGACCGAACAAAAAAATACAGAACAAAAAAATAGCAAAAATTCGATAGGGCAACAAAATACAGTGAGCTTTGACTCATTAGGTTTACCAACTAATTTATTAAAGGCTGTCACGGCAATAGGTTTTACTTCAGCTACTGATATTCAAGCCCAAACTATTCCACCTTTATTAGCAGGTAAAGATGTACTAGGTGAAGCACAAACAGGTACAGGTAAAACAGCAGCTTTTGGCTTACCAGCTTTAGCAAAAATTGATACGTCAATTAAAAAGCCGCAATTAATGGTGTTAGCTCCAACACGTGAATTAGCAATGCAAGTAGCGGAAGCTATTGAGTCTTTCGGAAAAAACATGAAAGGCTTAACGGTTGCTACGTTATACGGTGGTCAATCTTATGGACCACAATTCCAACAATTAGAGCGTGGTGCGCAAGTAGTTGTTGGTACGCCTGGTCGTTTGATGGATCATTTACGTCGTAAAAGCCTCAAGTTAGCAGACCTAAAAGTATGTGTACTTGATGAAGCTGATGAAATGTTAAACATGGGTTTTTTAGAAGATATTCAGTGGATTTTGGACCATTTGCCTGAAACAACGCAAATGTGTTTATTCTCTGCAACTATGCCGCCTGCTATTCGCAAAATTGCTAATCGTTTCTTAAAAGATCCTGAGCATATTAAAATTGCAGCGGTTAAAAAAGCCAAAGCGAATATTACACAATATGCATGGAAAGTTAGTGGCATCACTAAAATGACAGCTTTAGAACGTATTGCTGAAATAGTTGATTATGATGCGATGATTATTTTTGTTCGCACCCGTAATGATACGGTTGATGTTGCTGAAAAATTAGAGCGAGCGGGTTATCCTGCTTTGGCACTTAATGGTGACATGAACCAAGCACAGCGTGAACGTTGTATTGACCAAATGAAATCGGGTAAATCATCTATTTTAGTGGCAACAGATGTTGTTGCTCGTGGTTTAGATATTCCGCGTATTTCATTAGTTATTAACTATGATTTACCTGGTGACAATGAAGCCTATGTTCATCGTATTGGTCGTACAGGTCGTGCCGGCCGTGAAGGTACATCAATTGCTTTTGTTCGCCCTCGCGAAATGTATTCTTTACGTCATTATGAGCGTTTAACTTCTGGTAAGGTGAATATGTATGAGTTACCTAATATTCAAGAATTAGGTAAAAAACGTATTGAACGTGCTCGTGATGAAATAGCGAATATTGTTGAAACGAAAGAATTAACCAATATGCGCGAAATTGTTGAAGCAATGGCAAGTGAGTCTGAGTTATCAATGATGGATTTAGCTGCTGCGTTGTTATATCAAAAGCAGTTAAAACAACCACTACAACCAAAAGAAGATCCTAAACCGCGTCGTGATGCGCGTGAAAAAGATAGTCGAGGTGATCGCAACGGTCGTGATAGAAATGATCGTGGTAGAGATTCTCGTCGTGATTCACGTTCAGAAAATCGTGCTGACAACAGAGGTGAACGTAATAGTAACCGTGGTTCACGTGATGATAGACCACGTAAAGCAAAAGTTAATCGTAATGATGTAGATTGGCAAACCTATCGCTTGGAAGTAGGTAAAGAACATGGCGCACGTCCAGGTGATATTGTTGGCGCAATCGCTAATGAAATATCATTAGACAGTAGTTATATTGGTGCTATTAACTTGCATGACAAGCATAGCTTTGTGCAATTACCTAAAGGCATTCCAACGGACTTATTTAATCAGTTAAAAGCTGTGAGAGTACGTAGACAACCTTTAGCCATTTCAGCTTCAGAAGAGCAAGTTGAAAGACAAGCACCACGTCGCCACAGTGAACGTTCACAGCGTCATAATTAATCTTCGCATTAATGATAACCACAAAAAAGGTGCTTTTTAGCACCTTTTTTATTGCCTGTAAATAATTTAATACATTGTACTATTAGCTATTGTATAGGCTAGCTTTCTATTCGTATTATTTTCATTGAATTTAACGTACATATTCATTTACATCACTCATGAAAGTGCTGTTGAGTAGAAGCTTTCGTAATTGTTAAATCCTCTAGATAATGAAGTTATTACATTAAGCACCTACTTTTTAAGGTGTTCAAAATACAGCGATAAGAGAACATAAAATGACTGACGCAACAGTATCAAAAAAGAACCCATTAAAATTAAATGGCATTGAATTTATTGAGTATGCAAGCCCCGACTCTGATTTTATGGAACAAGCTTTTTATGGTTTTGGTTTTTCAAAAATTAAAAAATTTAAAGGGCGTGATATCGATTACTTTAATCAGAATGATATTCACTTTTTACTTAATAGAGAAGTAAAAGGGTTCTCAACAGAATTTGCTAAGAGCCATGGTCCAGCTATTTGTTCAATGGGGTGGCGAGTTGAGGATGCTGATTTTGCCTTTGAACAAGCGTTAAAGCGAGGCGCAAAAACGGCTGAGCAAGTGGAAGGTAAATTACCTTATCCAGCGATTTTTGGCATTGGTGACAGCTTGATTTATTTTATCGATGTATTTAAATCACAAGGTAAAAATAAAGGCTGTATTTATGATACTGACTTTGATACTCATGATACTCCTGTGATTGTTGAGGATAAAGGCTTTTTAGTTGTGGACCATTTAACTAATAATGTTTATCAAGGAACAATGGGGCGGTGGGCAGACTTCTATAAAGATATTTTTGGTTTTACTGAGATACGCTATTTTGATATTAAAGGGATTAAAAGTGCATTGATCTCATACGCATTGCAGTCACCTTGCGGAAACTTTTGCATTCCAATTAATGAGGGTAAAGGTACTAATAATAATCAAATTGATGAGTATTTACATGAATATAATGGTCCAGGTGTACAGCATTTAGCTTTTTTAACAGATGATTTAGTCAGTTCATTAGATAAATTGGACCGCAATATTGTTGATACCCTGCATATTGTGCCAGAGTATTATGATGAAATATTCAACCGGGTACCTTGGATTAAAGAAGATAAAGAGAAGATTAAAGCACACCAGATTTTAATTGATAGCCAAGCAGAAAATACGTATTTATTACAAATTTTTACTAAAAATTTATTTGGTCCTATCTTTATTGAAATGATTCAGCGGGTTAATGATCAAGGTTTTGGTGAAGGAAATTTTTCAACTTTGTTTAAGTCAATTGAATTAAACCAAATGGAACGTGGGGTTTTATAGTTGTTGGTTTGACTATTATTGATACATATTATCGAGTTGCGAAATTATATGTTTTGCAACTCGACGCGTATGTTTTTACCGTTATTTTTTAGTGTTACCACTAATTGAAACATTCAAATCTTTCAAAATGCCGTCATGCACATTGTAGACTAAGCCGTGTACTGTAACATTTTGGTTAGCTAGCCACGCATTACGTAAAACTGTAGAGTTAGCAACATTAGCAACTTGTTCAATAACATTAAGCTCACAGAGTAGATTCATGCGTCCTGCATCATCTGCAACAGCATCGAGTTTTTTCTGGTTAAAGCGATATACATCTTGAATATGACGCAACCAGTTATCAATTAAACCGTGGCTTTCATCATGAAAAGCTGCTTTAATACCACCACATCGATAATGACCACAAACAATAATGTCTTCTACTTTTAGTATTTCTACCGCAAATTGTATTACTGATAAACAATTTAAATCAGTGTGGATAACTTGATTAGCAATATTACGATGAACAAACACTTCGCCTGGCATCATGCCTAATAACTCATTAGCGGGTACGCGAGAATCAGAACAGCCAATCCATAGATATTTTGGTGTTTGCTGCTCTGATAGGTTTTTGAAAAAAGTTGGATCCTGCGCTAATATTTCGTTAACCCAACGTTTATTGTTTTCAAATAAGTGTTTTATAGTGCTCATAACTTTAAATTTTAGTTACCATATGAAATGTTAATGACATTTTATGTCAATAATCGCATAAGTAAAAGAAAATAATGCTTTTACCTTGAGATTGTTATCTCAGTATAATAGCAATTAATAAAGATGAAAGCAGGTAATAATAATGGTAACAGCGGCGGCAGTTCATATTTTAGTTAAAACAGAGCAAGAAGCATTACTACTAAAAGGCAAACTCGAAAAGGGAGCTGATTTTGCACAACTAGCGAAAAAGTTTTCAATATGTCCTTCAAAAAAGAAAGGGGGAGATTTAGGCGAGTTCCGTCGTGGGCAAATGGTTAAGGCTTTTGATGATGTTGTATTTAAAAAGGGATTATTAAAAGTTCATGGACCCGTTAAAACAAAATTTGGTTATCATTTAATTAAAACTTTGTATCGAAACTAATTAATTCTTAAATGCGATAAGCAAGCATATAACTGAACATAGTACTGACTGTAAGTACAATGCTGAATTTACCGTAAGTAAAGTCAGAACTAATACATATTGTGTTAGTTTGCCTTTTCTTCCTTATCTAGTTCCTTGTTCCGTTTTTTAATTTTTTTTAACTGCTCGGGTGTTAAATCGAACTTTTTAGCTGATTTTTTTAGCAGAAAAACGCCTCCTAAGATGATACCTAATGCTAAAATAGTTAAAATTATGCCACTTAACGACATAAAACCTCCTTGGTGGATGAATACTTAGTGTTTTAATTAAATAGTCATAGTAAAATTATTTGTTAACGGGTAAGTTATCTTATCAGGTTTAGGTCTTGTAATAACATAATAATAAAATATATTCGGACACTCTATGCATAAAAATTTAACAACAAAACTCCTTTTGCCTATGATCATAGTGGGTATTTTATTTCTTTTGGGTATTTTATTTTCATCTGACAACTTAAGTAAATATAGTGTTTTGGCTATTGTTCTTGTGCTTGTTATTACGCAAGTTGTGTTGAGTAGTTTCTATTTTTCGAAACAAATAACTTGTCGAATAGCTAAGTTGAAATGTTATTTAGATTTGGTTGTTAGTACTGAACAAGCGCCATCAAATCGATTGATTGATCCCCTAAAAGATGAACTCGGTGTTGTCATTAACGAATTAAGCCAGTTTATTGTTAGCTTAGGCGATGTAGTGAGTGATATTCGACGTGAATCAAAAAAATTGAATCAAGGCTCTGATGAACTTGTGACACAAATGCAAAATTCAGTGAATACTGTGGATGAATCAGTAAGCCAAATTGAACAAATGGCGCAATCAATAGAAGAGATTGCGAATACGTCATCAACCTTATCTAATAATGCTGATCAAGTTAGTAATACAACCAGTGGTGTAATGACCACGTTAAATCAGGGCATTTCATCATCTAATACTAGCCAATATACTATTGAGTCTTTTGCGAAAGAAGTGGAAAGTATGGTTAATGACTTAGGTCTATTGAAAGAAGAAAGCGCACGTATCGGTTCTGTATTAGACGTTATTCGTGGTATTGCTGATCAAACTAATTTGTTAGCTCTGAATGCGGCTATTGAAGCGGCACGTGCTGGTGAACAGGGGCGTGGCTTTGCGGTTGTTGCTGATGAAGTAAGAGCGTTAGCTTCTCGTACTCAAGAGGCGACTGTTGAAATTCAATCTATGGTAGAAGGATTACAAGATAAAACAGCTAATGCCGTTAGTGCGGTAACACGCGGTCAAAGTTTAACACAAGAAAGCTTAGCTCAATCGGCAGAGGTTGTTAGTGCACTTAAACAACTTAGCAAGGCATTTAAAGAAGTTGACAGTTTAACTTCACAAATTGCAGAGGGCACTCAAGACCAGCAAAATTCAACGGCTTCCATTAATGATAATATGAGCGCTGTGTTATCATTAAGTCGTGAAGTTAATGAAGGACTTGCGCGTGTTGCAGAGCATGCAAATCAGCAACAAAAAACGTCTTGTGATGTTGATACGACATTAAATCGTATTTGTGTCTAGCTGAATTAGTATCACTTCTCTTTAGGTATCAGATTTTCTTTGAGGGAAGTGATGTATTAATTTAAGACGTTCGTTCTTGGTTTCGTTGTTGAGCAAGTGCTTGAAGTTGTTTAGACTGTTCATGTAAACTTGTGCGAACAAGTATCTCTCTGTCTTCTTCTCTTATAAAATGAAAAATAACTTTGTGGTGAAAAGTATTGTCAATGTTTTCTATTTCAATTACTTCGCCATAACAATAGACCGCATAATTTTCATTTAAGAGAAAAATTTTCATTTCAAGGATTTGGGTCAAGTTGAAGGCTGTGTTGGCAGTAAACAGTAAACCGCCCCCGCCAAATCTTAAACCTTGATATCTATGTTGTTCTTCATCTTGTTGACTTAAAATATAGCCAATAAGTAAATCTATTTTTTTTGACTGGTGATTTAAGTAATCAACTAACTGGGCTGCACTACCTGAGAGTGCTTGCAACGGACGCAAGGCGGCTTGATCAATGGTTGACATATCACTTGCCATTTTGAATGGTGTAGGCATGTTAGCTAAAAATTGCTCATAGCTAACACCCATATGTTCTTCTACGGGTAATATATTTATTGAAAACTCATGCTCAATTGAGAAAAACTCATTGTATTTAGTCAGTTTTTGTTCTGTTACGTCGTTATTCATGTTTATCACTTTGGTTATTTGCATTTTTATTTCTGATGTATAATACCAAGCCTATTAAGTTATTACCCAGTTACTCAGCGAAAATTAAAAAGTTTAGAATAAAACCGTTTATCACTCAAATTAGGGAATGGATTAGCATAATACTGAGTTACCTCTAATAACTAAAGTGCTTAACGAATTTATTATGAATGAAATAACTAGACGGTTTTAATCAAACGCCTTTCTACAGTAGTAAAAACTACTATATTCTTTATAATTTAAACGAGTGGTTCATAAGAAGTATTGCTAAATAACAGATAAGAACGGATTAACACGGAGTCAAACAGATGAAAAAGACCAAACCTGAATCTCGAATTCAAGTTATTGACAGGGCGGCGCAGTTATTAGATGCCATGTCGCGGTATTCTTTACCTGTAACATTAAAAGCTCTGAGTGCTGATACTAACTTATCACCTTCTACAGCATTTAGAATCTTACATTCTTTAATTGACAATCATTTTGTTGAGAAAGACGACACGGGGAAATATCACTTAAGTGGTAGATTAATTCGCCTGTCTAATAACCCAAGTGCAGGCATTGACTTTAGAAAAGTTGCTAGCCCGTATTTACATAAATTGCGTGATAAATTTTGTGAAACCGTTAATTTAACGACCCGAGAAGGAGATGTTATTATTTATATTGATAAAGCTCTGCCAGATAGAATGATGAATGTACAACAAATCATTGGAAGTAGAGCACCTTTGCATGTTACTGGTGTTGGCAAAATGATGCTAGGTAGGGAGGGAGAAGAAGGAATTCGGGGGTATGCTGAACGAACTAATTTACCTATTTATACACGTAATACTTTTTCTACTGTTGATATGCTCATTGATGAAAGTATCACTTGTTTTAAACGAGGCTATGCTTTTGACAACGAAGAAGCAGAGATGGGAGTAGGTTGTATTGGCACACTCATTTATGACAAATATGGTGAAGTTATTGCTGGTTTGTCAGTATCGGCACCGATCGAAAGACGCAAAAATGAATGGGCGAAGCCTTTAGTTAAAGCGGCAAAATCTATTTCAACCAAGCTAGGTTATAGAGGCAATACGCCTTAAGCAAACTTTATTGTGTGAGGGGGTAAAGAAC
Source organism: Colwellia sp. E150_009 (assembly GCF_053543955.1). Classification (NCBI taxonomy): domain Bacteria; kingdom Pseudomonadati; phylum Pseudomonadota; class Gammaproteobacteria; order Alteromonadales; family Colwelliaceae; genus Colwellia; species Colwellia sp. E150_009. The sequence goes on along the minus strand of NZ_JBHFOM010000052.1, from coordinate 5,078 downwards.
AAACAACGATAAATGATCAACAGCTTTATACGTTATTTAATCATAAATGGTTGTTTGTTACTTTCACCAATAGCAAATTAATTTCACAATGTGAAATTAATTTTGAGAAGTTTTTGGCTTATTGTTTTAAGGCATCTTCAAGTGCAGCTAAACATAAAGCGACATTTTCACTTCTTGCAGCATAACCCATAAGACCAATACGCCACGCTTTACCTGCTAAATCACCCAAACCTGAACCAATTTCAAGGTTGTAATGGTTGAGTAAGTAACTTCTTACTTTTACATCATCTATGCCTTCAGGAATATAGATAGCGTTTAATTGTGGTAAGCGTTCTTCTTTTGGCACAATAAACTCAATACCAAGTTTTTCTAAGCCTTTGGCTAATGTTTCGTGTTGAGATTGATGACGAGCCCAAGCGTTTTCTAAGCCTTCATTTTGCAGTTGTACTAATGACTCATGCAAGCTGTAAAGTGAGTTTACAGGGGCAGTATGGTGATAACTTCGTTTACCTTCACCAGACCAGTAACTCATGACAAGTGATTGATCTAAAAACCAACTTTGAATTAAAGATTTACGATTTTTAACAATATTCACGGCTTTCTCACTAAAAGATAATGGTGATAATCCAGGCACGCAAGATAAACATTTTTGTGAGCCAGAATAAATAGCGTCAATACCCCATTCGTCAACTCTAAGCTCTATACCTCCCAGTGATGTTACCGCGTCAACAATTGATAAGCAGTTGTGTTGTTGTGCTAATTTACATAGTGCTTTGGCGTCAGACACGGCTCCAGTTGATGTTTCAGCATGAACAAAGGCTAAAAATTTAGCGTCAGGATTCGCCTTTAATGCTTGTTCTACTTTGTCTACTTCTACGGCTCGTCCCCAAGGAGAATCAACAATAATAGCTTCTCCACCAATACGAGTTACATTTTGTACCATGCGGTCGCCAAAGACGCCATTACGGCAAACAATAACTTTATCTCCAGCTTCAACTAAGTTGACAAAACATGCTTCCATGCCAGCAGAACCAGGGGCTGAAAGTGCGATTGTAAATTCATTTTTTGTTTGAAAAGCATACTGAAGCAATGCCTTTGTTTCATCCATCATACCGATAAATAATGGATCTAAATGACCTATCACAGGTCTTGATAATGCGGATAATACTTCAGGGCTAATATCTGATGGTCCAGGTCCCATTAATATTCTACGAGGAGGATTGAATGATTTAACGTTCATTGTATTTGCCTTTTTTAATTGATGATTTAGAAGATCTTCTGTTGTTATACAAGTTATACAATACTTGTTAATAGAGTCAACCTTCTAACGGGGAGGCTTCATACTGATTTCATTTGAAAAAAATGATGTGACAATAAATATCTTGAATTTTTATTTTTTATTTGTTAGGTGCTTTGTGTTTTTAAATTCAGACTCTTTAACGTGAAACTTTATTAGAAAAAGCCGTTGGGAAAGGATGTTTTAGGGGATTTACATAAGATGCAAAGGCGATTTGAAATTTGATGAACTTATATTGAATGAATTTATGGTGTTCTTTAGGTATGGTTTAATCAAAAAAAATGATTAAACATCACAAATTATTGCGCTTGCTTGTTAGTGTTATCTGCATACAATTACCCACATATATTGGCTTTAATTATTAAGAAAATGAAACAAAAAAATGAAAGGGGTGTGGACGAGCTTGTTTTTATATTTTTGCTCTTATGTTTATTTATCGCTTCGTTACTGATGACGTAAAAAGCATGTAGGAGATTTTTAAAACTGAAAGCTTAGCCATTTATCGTTTTTATATTATAAGTAACGATAAATGGCTCATTCAAATTTAAAGTAATTGACTTGTTATCTGTGTTTAACTGCCCACAAATGTAATAGTTCTAATCCTATAGTCGCTGCAGCTAGGGCTGTTAATTCACTGTTATCGTAGGCAGGCGCTACTTCTACAACATCCATACCGACAATATTAATCCCTTGCAACGCTCGTAATATTTTTAACACTTTATCAGTCGTTAAACCACCACATACTGGCGTACCAGTACCTGGCGCAAATGCTGGATCTAAGCAATCTATATCAAAAGTTAAATAAACGGGCAAGTCACTGACAGTGTCTTTAATCGTTTGAACAATTGCATCAACGGATAAATCGTTGGCTTGCATAGCATTAATAACAGTAAACCCATGATTTTCGCTTTGATAATTAGTGCGTATCCCCACTTGTATCGATTTATCTTTATCGATTAAACCTTCGTTTGGTGCATGAAAAAACATTGTTCCATGATCATAACGACTACCATTATTATAGGTATCCGTATGAGCATCAAAATGAACAAGCGCCATTTTACCAAACTTTTTAGCATGTGAACGTAACAAGGGGAGTGTTACAAAATGGTCACCACCGAACGAAAGTATCGCTTTATTGCTGTTTAGGATTTGATCTGCTGCTTGTTCAACATGTTGCGTAAACTCTTGTGCATCACCCGTAGCATAAATTAGATCGCCGGCATCAATGATACTGATTTTTTTAAGTAAATTAAAAGGCCAAGGAAAGCGTGCGCCTTCCCAAGCCAGATGCACAGACGCTTGACGAATAGCGGTAGGGCCACTGCGTGCACCAGAACGACCTGAAGTGGCCATATCAAACGGTAAGCCTAATATCACCACGTCAGCATCGTGCTTTATCGGGTTTGTCACTAACGGACAACGCATAAACGTCATTGCGTTCGAGTAAATAGAGTTATCTATTTGATTGAAGATATCTTTCATTAAAAATCTTCCAAATAAGTGTAACCTGATAAACCTGTGACCAATTCTTCAAAAATTGATTCGCGCTCTTCCTCAGGTATTTTATTATTTACGAGTTCGGCGTAGGTCTGTTTAAATACTTGCGCATCTAAATGCACATAGCTCAACATGTCTTCAACGGTGTCGCCTTCGTTAATTTCTGATATTTCCACTTCACCATTATCATTCATCGTAACAACAGCACTATGCGTATCACCAAATAAATTATGCATATCGCCTAAAATTTCTTGATAAGCCCCCACTAAAAAGAAGCCCATTAAATAGGGTTCATCTTCATTCCATGCTGGTACAGGTAATGTGGTTTCAATACCTTGCCCGTCAACATAGCTGTCAATAGCACCGTCAGAATCACAAGTGATGTCTAATAAAACGGCACGTTTTTGATGTGATTTTTGCAAATTATTTAAAGGTAATACTGGAAATACTTGGTCGATACCCCACGAATCAGGTAATGATTGGAAAAGGGAAAAGTTAACAAAAAACTTATCGGCTAACTTTTCAGTTAAACCATCAATAATAGGACGGTGAAAACGGTTTTTATTGTCCATTAATTCGTTTAATTCATAACAAACGCGCATATTGACTTGCTCAGCCCATGCTCGTTCGGTTAAATCTAAAAGACCCATCGCAAATTGATTATGTACTTCACTAATATCACTTTGCGTATCGTGATAAATTTCAATTAAGGCGCGATCATCTGTACGCTCATTTAATTGTACCCAAGATCGCCACATATTATGCAGTAATAATGATGCATCTTCAGTAGGCGGTTGTATATCTTCAAGCTCGTAAGATTCTGCGCCAATAACATTAGAAATTAGTACGGCGTGATGCGCAGTTAACGCTCTACCAGATTCAGAAATAATCATCGGCATATGTTCGTCATACATTTTGCAAGTATCACCGATAGCATGCACTATATTATTGGCATATTCTGCTAAACTGTAGTTCATTGAATTATGTGATTGGCTACGTGTACCATCATAATCTATAGCTAAACCACCGCCCACATCCATACATTCAAGACCTGCGCCTAACTTACGTAGTTCACAATAAAAGCGTGCCGCTTCACTAACACCTAAACGCACATCACGAATATTAGCCATTTGTGAGCCTAAATGAAAATGTACTAATTGCAGTGTTGATAATTTATCGTGTTCTTTAAGTACTTTTATCACTTTTAATACTTGGGAAGCAGATAAGCCAAATTTAGATTTTTCACCACCACTGGCTTGCCATTTTCCTTTACCTTGTGAGGCTAAACGAACACGTAAACCTAAACTAGGTTCAACGTTCAAATTTTTTGCTTCGGCAAGAATCATTTCTAATTCAGACATTTTCTCTAAAACAATATGTACTTTATGGCCTAGTTTTCTACCAATTAATGCTAATCGTACATATTCTCGGTCTTTATAGCCATTACACACAATAACTGACGTTGCTTTTTGTGCTAACGCTAATACAGCCAAAAGCTCAGCTTTACTGCCTGCTTCTAGGCCTAGTTGTTTATGTTCTTTATTTGTTTGGCTCGCTAAAATTTCATCAACAACTTCGCGTTGTTGGTTGACTTTAATCGGGTAAACTAACAAATATTCTTCAGGGTAATTATAATCAGTAATCGCTTGGTTAAACGCTTCGCACAAACTGTGAACACGGTGGTGAATAATTTGAGGAAAGCGTATTAATGCTGGTAGCGTAAGACCTTTTGCTTCTATCATTTGAGCTATACTACTTAAATCAACAGTTTGTTCTTGGTTTTCTGCTTTAGGCGCCACAAAAACATTACCAGCATCATTAATACCGAAATACCCTTGACTCCAGTGACGCACGTTATAAGAAGCACGAACGTGTTCGAGAGAAGTAGTTTGATCCATTGATTTTCCTTTAGAATATGTAATAGCACAATAGTTTAATAGTGTAGATTATACGCATTTATTTTTTAAACCTAAAATTGAATAAAATGGTTAGTACCATAAAAAAAAATGATTAACATGAGGAGTATTTTAATATTGTTTTTTGAGAACATATATGAGGTTAAAATATTCATAGACTTTTTATATTCATTAATTGAGTAATAAAAGTAAAACAAAGAGAAGTGTTGATGGGCTTGTATTTATATTTTTGTTATGATGCGCAATTATACCAAGTTGATTAAGTTCTTTCCCACTCAGCGAGAATTAAAAGGCTTAGAGGCAAGGCATTGATTGAAGAGAATGGTCATTCCCTTGTCAAAATCAATAACGCTGCATATAAGCCTTTT
>NZ_JBHFOM010000051.1:0-31661 GCF_053543955.1 Colwellia sp. E150_009 | reverse complement strand
AACTAACTCAGTTAGCCAACGTAAATGTTGATTTGACCAATTGTCATTCACTTTGCAGGTGATGTTATTACGTAAAAATAGGCCTTTAAGTTGGTATTTAGCATCCTTTAAATCTTTCATAGCGGTTTCTCTTGCCCTTGATAAATCACGTATCGCTTCGTCTTCAGGCTCAGGGACATAAATTGGGGTTAGCTCCTCGTCTTTAAGGAGTTTGGCCAATTTCATTGCATCGCGTTTGTCTGTTTTAACTTTATCACCGGTTTTTTTAGGGATAAGCGATGGAGCGACGACATAGCAACAATGACCAAGACTGGTTAGCAAGCGATAAATCCAATAACCACAGGGACCTGCTTCATAAACAAAGTGCAATGTCGCACAGGGGTATCTAGATTGATATTGCCGAGCAAGTTTAGTGATTGCTGCTTTGGTTGTTTTAATTTTTCCATGATGAACGGGTGTTGCGCCACGTTGGTCTTCAATGTGTGCAACTTCAGTAGATACTTTATGGGTATCTAAGCCAATGAAAAGTATGTTATGTTTACTCATGCTAGCCTCTATTATATATTGTTGATAAATATATTATGGCTCTGGTTTGTAAAACTAACCCACGAATTTAGAGGCTAGCACTTTGTGGGGAGTCATTATGTCTATGCGTTAAGGATGAATCGTGGAAACATTTGAAGTAAAACCATTTGTTGGTATTGGTCCAATTAAGCTTGGATCGACTCGTGAAGAGATCGAGCAAATTCTTGGTGATCCGGATACGTGTTTAGATAGGGAAGGTGTAATTCAATTATTTTATAAAGGATTTTGCATACACTTAAATGCAAAGGGCAAAGCTGAATTTATAGCTGCGTCATTTGATAAAAACTATGCAGTTACTTTTCTTGGTATGGATTTATTAAGAGAGAAGGCATTAGTTTTAATTGAAAATATATCTAAGACATACGAATATGACGATAATGATTTTGAGCTTGGTTACAGTTATATCTATCAAGATATCCAATTAGGCTTCTATAGACCGACAATGCCAGAAAATGAAGAAGACACTGAAGGAAAATATTTTCAAGTTGCATCAGTCGCTGAACAAGGTTATTGGAATGAAATATAGTAGAGTGCTAATAACCAACAATCGCATAACAAGTTGCTGCATAGGAAATTTTTTAGTTGGCGCCTTTTGGGCGTGGCAAGCCACTTTAGCTTTATTGTCTTAGATTTCACGTAGCAACGTGTTTTGAGGCTTAATTTTCAATATTTTTGTGTCTGTTTTTTCAAAAAGAGAAATTCTACAGGCTCGTTAGCATTACAGGGAAGTATCAGTATGTTTCGTAATATTATAGACAGTATAATTGCCGCTACGGGCGTTTTCTTATATGACCTTCTAGTTCATAGCGAGCAAGCTATAGATTGGTACAAGCCAATATTCGTTTTTTGTTTTACATTAGTATTGTCGAGTTATTTTGGCTCCAATAAAACTAAAACTGAAAAGTAATGCACTGCTAATAATAACTTGGACACCCACCTTTAATTGCTATTATAATTTTTAACTTTTTGTTTTATTTAATTATTAAATTTATAAAATGGCAGTATTTTCTCGAGAATAAAGAAATTCTACAGCCTCGTTAGCTGCCAATAGAATCTGTTTATATTCAAAAGGCTTGTTTAGAATAACCTGCCTTTTTAGGGCAATATTTACCGACTTCAGTAAATATTGATGTAACTAAATTTTACTCGTGTGTTAAAATTTTCCACTGCAACGAAATAGATAAAATTGGAGCCAATCCATGTGGCTCCTCAGTATTAAGTGTCGAGTTTTAGCGTCGTCTCTTCTATCCTGATAAAGCGTTGATTATTTTCACGCTCTGCAAACACGTATACCTCTTGACATATTCGCTCTCCATCATGTTTTACAATCTCAATAATATGCCGCTCGGCGTAGCTTTTAGCATTATCGAATTCATTTAGTACCGTAATAGTTACTTGCGCTATCACTTTTCTAAGTTCTGTGATGCGAGCAATAACAGTGATGCGATCGTCCCAGCTTCCGTTTGTTCTTTGACGGAAGTTAGGAGTGAAGTGCTTATCGGCTGCCTCGTCTACTGTTAGTTTTCGATTATTAAGCAGGTCTTCAATGGCTTCTTTGAGTTTACTCATTTTTATTCAACTGTGAGTACGAGCTTGCCACGAAGATGTCTTTGTGCAGAATGCTCATGCGCTTTTTGCGCATCTTGCAGTGCGTAGGTACTATCGATGGCTACGTGGATGGTTCCATCATCTAACAACGGTGCTAATTCTGCTAGTTGGGCTCCACTTGAGCGGACTTGAGTGGTTGAGACAGTAAAGCCCATTTTTTCGGCATCTTCCCTACCAGTAAAACCTAGAGGGTAGATGGGAAAAAGTGCGCCTCCAAGTTTAAGTACTTGCAGAAATCGCCCTGTTTTTTCGCCACCAACGCAATCGATGACTAAATCAATATCTTCAATTTCATTTTCTGGCATAGTTTGGGTGTAGTCAATAAATATGTCTGCGCCCAGATCACGAAGGAACTTTTCGTGGCCGCCAGATGCTACAGCAATTACTTTCGCGCCTTTCCATTTAGCGATTTGCACCGCAAAGTGACCTACACCGCCAGCTGCACCATTTACAAGTACTGTCTTACCTCCAAGTTTTACCGGCTTATGGGGTTTAGGTTGAAGCGGGTTTGGTGCGTTGTGTCCTAGTTCGATCATGAACTGCCAAGCAGTTAATAGTGACATCGGCGCACCAGCTGCATGAGCGTGGTCTATACTGGTGGGTTTGATAGCGGCTTCAGATGCCGATACGTTGACATATTGGGCATAGCCTCTACTACCTCCAGCCATACCTTCTGGAAATCGAATCATGGAATATACCTCGTCCCCAGCTTTAAATTCTGTAACGTCATCGGCAACGGCTTCAACTACACCAGAGACATCTGTACCGAGAATCAATGGGAAGTTAACTTGCGGCTGCCACTCTGGCGGTAGTGCTTTGTAGCCATCACGTAAATACCAGTCAGGGGGATTAATGCCTACAGCACGAACTCGAATTTGTATTTCGCCTAATTTAAGCTCAGGTATTGGTGCGTCTTCATAACGCAGCACTTCTGGTCCACCAAAGCTATGTTGCTGCACTGCCTTCATCATTTTATTCATTACTACTTTCTCCTCGATAAAAATTGTCTTATAATAAACGGAACGGTGCTCATTATAATCGGAGCAGTGCTCCTAATGTCAAGAGGTTTTATGAGAGCAGACGCAAAAAAAAATTATGACAATATACTTTTCATTGCACGGGAGGTATTTACCGAGCAGGGTGCTAGCGCCTCTTTACGCGAAGTTGCTCGAAGGGCTGGAGTTGGGATGGGAACGCTTTATCGCCACTTCCCGAACCGCGAAGCATTGCTTGAACCCATTCTGCGTGAGGGTTTTGATAGGCTGAGCAAAAAAGCTAGCAACCTGAAGAATACGAGTACTTCTGACGAAGCATTGGTGTTATGGGTGCAGGAAGTTATTGCCTTTACACACGACTATCAAGGCATTATTTCTGTAATGATGAGTGCGATAGAAGACCTGGACTCCTCACTTCATGTATCTTGCCATACACTCCGTGTAGCGGGTTCAGAACTACTTACCCGTGCACAGTCAGAAGGAAAGGCATGTGCCGATCTTGGGGGCGATGAGTTGTTTGATCTTATAGCTGCGCTAGCATGGCTACGTGATCAGCCGTCACATAAGTCGCGTTCTGAGCATCTATTCAAAGTGATTGCTAACGCAATACTGATAGATGCTAAATAACAAGTGGAGAATTAACTTGATGTCAATCAAACTATATTTTCTTGGGAGGGGGATAGACGTCTGAGGAAAAAACAAACTTCGCTGACGCTCACTAAAGGTGGCAAGCAGCTAACAAATTGCTGCAACTTAATCCTGTTGTTGAACAAGCCCGTTGTTGCTGAGTACTCTATATAAGTGAATAAATAAAACTGAGGTGGATTGTCTATTGGCGGTGTTTTCTTGTCGTTTTGTCAAGCCGAGTTTGCCTACTATCACTCAGTTTAGTTGAGCAATATCTGACGTGACGCATCAGGCGTCAACTAACTTGTCCAGTCGGCGTCAAAAAAGCAAAGTTAGCACGTGCAAGTAAAGGTATTATTGAGCGTTACGAATCACAAGATGGCTTGAGTGATGATGAAGTTAATCACGACTTAAAACAAAAAGCTAGATTGATTATCTAGCTTTATTGATAATGGCTATGGTAACTCTACAGGTGTTGTATATACCCAGTCTTGCCCTTTTACGGGAGTATGACAGCTGATACATGATTGGTTTAAATCATTTTTATCTCCGTAAGGCGTTTGAGACTTTCCTAACCATCGAGCCCAGCCCCAACCAGTCCCATTGTCTTTGAATTTTTTAGTATCTTTATACATAAATTCAGCATGGATAAACTCATCAGGGGCTATTGCCGTAGGCCAATTTTTCTCAGTAGTTTGTTTCCAAACTAACTTTCCGAGTATAGTTCCATCAGGCCAAGGGTTTGTTTGGTTAGAACGAGAAGCCTTTATTGCAATATCATTTCCTAAAATTATCCTTATTGATTTATGATCTATGCGATGAGAAGCTGAAATAACTTTCCAATCTTTATATTTTTCTGGTAGCTTTAATCCCTCTAAGTTTGGTTTTACTTCGATTTTATGATTATCTGCAAATGATATTGCAGAAGATAAAGATAAAAGAATAATTGGTATGTACCTAATTTTCATTAGTTTTCCTTTTTAAAGTATCAGTTAAGTTGGGTGATTTCATTTAATGGATGAATAAGGCCAACTTTATCGTAATGGTATTCATTGTGGGACGATGAATGTTTACCTTTCATTACTATAAAGTTATTACTATAAAGTTATTACTATAAAGTTATTACTATAAAGGCAAAGACGTCAGTAGTTTTAATTTTATTCCCTTGATAGGTAAGTTTATTTTTTTAAGCGTTTAAGGGAATAAAAATAGTCCTCATGACGTCTTTAATGGTACTAATTTATTTAATTTCATTAATATGCAGAATTATGATCAAAAAAAACGGTTTTGGCTGTTAGTCGAGCCTTGGAGTCATCGCTTAATTAATATTGCTCTACATCATTGCGGAGATAAAAATCTGGCACAAGATTGGAGCCAAGAAACATTACTTCGTGCTTGGAAAGATTTTGAACAATTAGAAGACTCGACGTTAATTTATGCTTGGTTATTAAAAATATTAAATCGAGTAATTGTTGATGATCAACGGCGTAATATTCGGCGAAAAAAACTATCTCCTGTAATTTTTGTTGATGATGATTATTTTAGTACTCATGCTTGTTCTGCTCCAGGCCCTTTTTCTCAATTAATGAAAAATCAAAGTAATAGCCAATTGAAAGCAGCTATTTTACAACTTCCAGAAGAGTTTAGGTCTACTATTTTGTTGAGGGATATAGAAGGAATGAGCTATACCAGTATTGCCAGTATTCTTGATATAGCCAAGGGTACGGTAATGAGTAGGTTATCACGAGGGCGAAGACTGCTGTCGAGCTATGTGCTTAAGCAAGACTTTTCTATACAAAATACGGACACAATAGAGATGGAAGAATTATGACAGAAATTGATACAGACAACATAATGACTAAATCGATAAATGAAAAAATATACTGGGAAAAGTTGCATGTTGAATTGCAAGACTTGCTTGCGGGCTATTTAGATGATGAACTAACGGAACAAGAAGTTTTATTAATTGAAGCACATCTTGTAGGTTGTCAAGATTGTCGCGATGATTTAGAGCGTCAAAGGTCACTGGCACATCATGTAAATAAAATGCCAATAGAAAAGTTAACAATAGATATCTTTGAAAAAATACAACAAGATGTATTAATAGAACATAACACTAAAAGGAATGAGTCTACAGTATCTATTTCATTAATATCGAAAATAAAAAAATATATAGTCAGTTTTTTTCACCTTTATTATTCAAAAAACAAGCTAATAATGGTTAGTGGATGGCTTGTAACAGCCATGCTATTAATTTATTTACCTTTTAATACCCTAAATAAAATAGATCAGCCAATTAGTAGTATACCTATGATTGATGACGCTCTAGAGCAATATTATTTATTACAGAATCAAGACATACCTACAACTTTAATCGATATTGATATACCTGCCAAGTGGGAAAACAGCAGTAAACTGGCTAGCTGGTCAACAGAAATAGGTGGTTTGCCAGCACAAGCTTTTGCGGTACGCTATAAAAATCAAATTATTTTACAATATAAAATTGATCAAATCGTATTTTTTAGAAATGCTAAAGTTAGAAAATCTATTGCCAAAAACGGTTGGTATCAAGAGTTAAATACGCTCGCAGATATTCTCCTATTACCGCAGGGTGACTCAGGCTTAATTATAGTAGGACCCAAGAATTTCTTACCGAAGCGAGAGTTTATCAGTGTAAATTCAATTTAGGTGTGGATTGGTAGACGCTTACATGCAAGTCCAGCTCGTAATTGATAAAAACGCACTAGTACTTCTAAAAAAAGACTAAATCCTCTAAAAAATTGCGGTCAAAATAATTATTTATAAAAATAAAGGATTCATTTGAATCATAATACAAAGTCAGATATTGTTTTTTGGTATTAACGAAAATAATGAAAAACGAGTTATTTTACAGGCTCGTTAGCTGTCAGTTAATACCAGTTTCATTAAGTTTGTGATCTTTGTTGAAGGAGAATTAAATGGATATAAATAGCATTATAACTTTTATAGCGGTAGCGACTTTGTTGGTTGTTTCACCTGGCCCGAATGGTTTCCTCATAGTTAAAACAGTTCCAGTGTCTGGAAAAAAGGCGGGATTTGCTAATATTTGGGGATTTGTTACTGCTTTTTATGTGCATGGAACATTATCTATATTTGGCATTTCTGTACTTCTCGTTAACTCTGTTCAAGCTTTCTTTATTTTCAAAATTCTAGGTGCAACATATTTAATCTGGATTGGCATCAAATCACTTTTTAGTGCTTTCAAAGTTAGCAATACAAAATCACCTGATTTAATTCAGAAAGATATTAAACCTGTTTCGATGCGCACCGCATTTTCAGAGGGGTTCTTAACAAACGTACTTAACCCCAAAGTATCAATGTTCTATTTGGCGGCTTTCCCCCAATTTATATCCATAAACGAGGGGGCGCTGAATGCATATGCGTTGGTGACAGCGCACTCTATGATTAACTTTGTGTGGTTTTCCATCATGATATTTATGTTGTTGCGCATCAAAAATGCTACAAACAATGCTCGGTTTAAAAGGTGGTTAAACTCTATAACTGGTTTTGCATTTATTGGCTTCGGCTCTAAATTGGCGTTAATGAAAAACGATTAACACAAATACATCTTGCTAGACTTGGGCAAACTGTCATCTTTTGTGCAAAATACGCAAAAAGCCGCCAATTCATCCAAGCCGTAAATGCGGGCGTTGGTCATGTTGTTATGTGTTGAAATAAGTATTCTTTACGGTATCTATTTGGTGTTTTAAGAAATAATTGCTTAAATGCATATATAAATGATGAATCAGATTTGTAACCCAGATCCATCGCAATTTCCAAAATCGATATGTTTTTATTTAATAGTTGTAGTGATAAAACTAATCTAACATTCTGACGCCATGATGAAAACGATTGATTAAACTCTTTTGCACAAACTCTAGACAGAGTTCTCTCTGACGCACCAACTTTAATTGCCCACTGAGCAAGCGTAAATGCTAAATTTGGTTGATTTTGTAATTGGTGAAATATAGATAACAACCTTCTGTCACGTGGTATCAGTATTGGAATGTCGAAACTTTTAGCTAGTTCTATTTGATCTCGTAATACTGTGAGCAGGTTAGTGAATGTATTCTGTGTATTTTGGGTTGATTTTTCATCAAATAGTTCCAAAATAAGTGTTTTTAAAAGCGGTGTGACTAAGCATGATTTTAGTTTATCTCTATATTCCACTATAGTATTTGGGTTTAGATAAATAGCTAAAAATTTTGTATTTGTTACTGCTACAGAACGATGAATTGTATTTGCAGGAATATATAAAAGTCCATTATGGGGGACAATGAAGCTTTTAACATCAATATTTGTCTGTAGCAATCCCGTCAGGGGAAATACTATTTGGTGCCATTGATGTGTATGCCAGTCATCAATATAGTTAGGAGGCATATCAATTGCTTTGGTAATAAATTGGCTACCTTCTGAGCGTAGTATTTGTTCATTTGCTAGCATATTTGGCGACTTATCGATGGTTTATGTCTTGTTGTAGAAGTTGCATGATATAAAAATTGGTTAACATTGTATCTAATTAAACAATTAGAGGACAAATATATGCATATTCATTTTATGATTCATGAATCGTACGAGGGACTGGGCGCATTTGGGTTATGGGTAACAAGTAAAGGTTTTTATCAAACAAATACTCGTTTCTATTTAGAGGAAAAGCTTCCTGAGCAATTGGATTTTGATTTACTTGTTGTTCTCGGGGGGCCACAGTCTCCGTTAACAACAGAAGGTGAATGCCCATATTTTAATGTAAATGCGGAAGTTAGTTTTATCAGTAAATGTATTTCTGCGGGTAAAGCAATCGTTGGTGTTTGTTTAGGAGCCCAGTTAATTGGAGAAGCTTTAGGGGCAAAGTTTGAACGTAGCCCACATAAAGAAATTGGTTACTTCCCAATATCGATTACAACGAAAGGTAAAAAAAATGAATTATTTAACGACTTCCAATCAACCGAAGTGGTTGGGCACTGGCATAATGATATGCCTGGTTTATTGCCTACATCAAAAGTTCTTGCGTATAGTGAAGGTTGTCCAAGGCAAATTGTAGAATATTCCGATATTGTTTATGGAATTCAATGCCATTTAGAGTTTACAGAGGACTCGATGAAAGATTTAGTTAGTTCTGCTTTTGATGCAAGGTTGGTTAAAGACAACCTATGGATTCAGGAAGCAAATGAAATACTGGTATATAACACTGATAAGATGAATAATTTACTTTATAAATTTCTAGATAATTTAGTGTTAAGATATCGAAATAAAGTAATGATAACTAGGACATCTAATCATAACTAGGGCGTCTATTCTTAATTGAGTAAAACGTGATCCTTTACTCAATTGAGACAAAGCACCCAATAAATTATAATGGGATATTATTTGATTGAATTCGAGGGGCGTTTGAAAAATGTTATTTAAACTTGGCAGTTACACAAAATATGTTACAGGGTCTATTGGTCATCAGTAGTAAATAATTCTGAATAAATAGATCTATGGTGCCTTTGCATCTAATAAAGTTTATGACGCTTTATTTGACTTTAATTTAATAGCTTTATTTGACTTTAATTTAATAAAAAAGAGATAAGCCATAGTAAAAAACAATCCTCCTATTGCCCCCCATAAATGTGCGTCAACTGCTACACTGGCTTCAATTAAACTACTCACATCAGAACTGGCACCATATATTTGTTCGTGGCCTATTTTTATCCATACCCCAATAAATAATATATACCCTGTTTTATCTTTAGAAACTATATCCATTAATGCACCAAAAACAAAAATTCCATGCAATACACCAGACAATCCAACATATTGTAATAGTGATGGTGTGCCGTAAAAAATACCAGCACTTGTCGTAATACAGCAAAATAAAAATAATGCAGAGTAGTTTTTTATTGTATAAAAACGACCATGCAATGCCCATAACAAAATAAGCGCGGCTAAATTGAGTAATAGATGGTAATGATTAGTATGTAATATATGGCCTGTAAATATTCGCCATAATTGACCTTGAATAATTAATTCTCGTTGATAAACGAAGGTTTGAGTAATAATATCACCAATAAAGTATTCACTAGCAAAAGCGATTATAGATAAAAAAGCGATCGTCAATACAAGGACTGAGTGTTGGATAGATAATGGTAAAGCGTTTAAATTCATTTATGCTTGTACTTTTGGCTGAACTCATGATGGGTTGAGTATACAATGTCGTCTTATTAATTTTAATACTTTGGTGCTTTTCTTCTATGGCTAGAGATTTATGCTTACAATGCCAACGACCAATTATAGCGTGTATTTGCTCGTTTATTTTAAAAACTGAAAATAAAATTAAAGTGTTGGTATTACAACATCCCAGTGAAGTTACTCAAACTAAAGGTACTGTTGCTTTGTTACAGCGTTCACTTAAGCATTGCCAAGTAATTATTGGAGAAAATTTTACTGAACATGATGAACTCAATTTAATATTATCGCATTATCAGGCATTGCTGCTTTATCCTTCTAAAGAGGCAGACACATTAGCTATTGACTACATAATCCCTAATACTAGTGTTAATTCTGAAAAACCTTTATTACTTATTATAATCGATGGTACGTGGAAAAAAGCTTATCGTATGTTTATGTTATCAAAAAATTTACATTCGCTTGCGCAAATTTGTTTGCCTGAAAGTATTGCTAATAGTGGGCAGTACTTAATTCGTAAAGTGGCAAAAAAAAATGCGTTATCAAGCTTAGAAGCAACATGTTACGCATTAGCATTACTTGAAGGAGAGTTAAGTATTAGCATGCTAAACATTGAGTTAGGTGAAAGCAAATACTGTATTGATGCAAAACGGTATCAACCACTTTTAAATAAATTTTCACAATTCAATCAGTTTCAGTTATCTTTTAGAAAATAGTTTTTATAAATAAAAATTTAAACATAAAAAATCAACAGACCCTACTATATATTTTCACCTTACATAAATAAGCGTACCTTTTAATGACATTAAAAAATTTATTTACTTTATCAACCGCTGGTTTACTTTTAATCAGTAACACTATATTTGCAAACACTACGGATCTAAAAAAACAAGTTAGCAATATAAGAGAAGTTAGAGAACCAGAAGCAGCAACAGGCCTGATGACTAAAAAAGCGGTTTATGGTGATCAGTTTATGGTGGTTGCTGCAAACCCTTATGCAAGTAAAGCTGGTTTTGCTGTTTTGGCTCAAGGAGGAAGCGCTGTTGACGCAGCTATTGCCGTACAACTTATGTTAGCACTTGTAGAGCCGCAATCGTCGGGTATTGGTGGTGGTACTTTTATGCTTTATTGGGATAATAAAAACAAAAAAATGACCACTTTTGATGGTAGAGAAACGGCTCCTAGTGCAGCAACCAGTGAATTATTTTTAGATGCTGAAGGTAAGCCATTAAAGTGGATTGAAGCAGTGGTTGGTGGCCGCTCTGTTGGCGTACCTGGTTTAATGGCAACCTTGAAAAAGGCTCATGATTACTACGGAAAATTACCTTGGGCAGATTTATTTAAACAAACAATTGCATTAGCTGAAAAAGGGTTTGTGGTATCACCACGGTTAGAAAAACTGTTAAGTATGAACTTTAATCCAGGAATTCACCGTTTACCCGAAATTAATCAATATTTTTTTCCCAACGGAAAATCAGTTAAAGCGGGTGATGTTTTGGTTAATAAGAAATTAGCAAACGTTTACCGAAGTATTGCTAAAGAAGGTGTAGATGTATTTTATAAAGGATGGATTGCGGAAAAAATTGTTGAAAAAGTTCAGCATGCAGCTGTTTCACCAGGTTTGCTTTCAATGAATGATATGGCTAATTACCAAGTTATTGAACGTGCCCCCGTTTGCGGAAATTATAGAGAATATAATGTTTGTGGCATGGCGCCACCAAGTTCAGGCGGAATTGCAGTTATTCAAATACTTGGCCAATTAGCACGTTTTGATCTTGGTAAATATCCACCTAATAATGTTGAAGCCATGCATTTGTTTACACAAAGTTCACGGTTGGCATTTGCCGACAGAGACCGATATGTGGCTGACGCTGATTTTGTTCAAGTGCCTGTGTCAGGGCTTATTAATACTGATTATCTAGCATCACGTTCTGCTTTAATAAATGCAGATAAAGACATGGGCAGAGCGGTTTCTGGCACACCCGAAGGTGCTTTAGCATTAGCAAATGATAATGCAATAGAGCGCCCATCCACTTCACATTTTAGTATTATTGATGCGCAGGGTAATGCGGTTTCAATGACCAGTAGTATTGAAAATGGCTTTGGTTCAGCCTTAATGGTAGAAGGGTTCATTTTAAATAACCAATTAACTGATTTTTCTTTAGCACCTAAAAAAGACGGAAAATGGGTTGCTAATAGGGTTCAAGCGAATAAACGGCCAAGAAGCTCAATGGCTCCGACAATGGTTTTTAGCAAAGATAATAGTTTAAAACTACTGGTAGGTTCCCCAGGTGGCAGTCGTATTATAAATTATGTTGCCCAAACGATTATTGGTGTTCTTGATTGGCAACTTGATCCCCAAGAATCGATAAACCTTCCCAAAATAACTAATCGAAACTATGTTACCACCCTAGAACGCGGCACTAATGCAGAGTTATTACAATTACCATTAGCAGCAAAAGGCCATAACGTACAAATACGTGATTTGAATAGCGGTATTCACGCGATAGAAGTAACAAAAACTGGTTTTATTGGTGGCGCAGATCCAAGAAGGGAGGGGGTTGTTCTAGCAAAGTAACCACTATGTTATCAGTATAAATATAATATTTAAAAATACAGTTTAAACACACAACAATTAAAATTATTGTTTATATTTAGAACGATAAATTTAAATGGGTGTCAGATTTTTTTACACAGCATAAGAAAAGGTAACTAAAATAGTTAAGAATTTATTTTAAAACAAATAGTTGCATTTTATGGTGTGGTTTTTGCGTTACTTTAGTGGGTGGAAGCTTATAATTTTGCGTTAGCTGATGTTTATTATGGTAAAAGAGCCCTAATAGCATATAAAATTTATAAGCGTTTAAGATTAATATCATAACAATACAGGATCATTGTAATCATGAACAAAAAAAATATAATAGCTGCTTCAATTTTCGCAGCCATCACCGCATTTCCGTCGCAAGCTAACATTATATTCGAATTTAATTATGTGGATAACGTTTCTAACCCTGGAGTAGGTTTCTTAGATGCTACCTATGGTGCTGCAAGACAAGAAGCAATGGAAGAAGCTGGTACATTGTATTCTAATTTATTTGGTAATTATTTTAGTAATTCAGGGACTATTTATCTTGATGCGACATCAAGCGATAATCCAGCTAGCAGTACACTAGCATCAGCAGGCTCTTATTTAACATCAGGTTGTTCAGGTACTGGTAATTGTGTGGTTAATGAAATTGTTAAAACCAAATTACAAACAGGTGTTGATGCTAATGGTGATGGTTTTGGTACTATTTTGTCAGATGGTACAGGTAGCAATACAGATGGTGGTGTTAATGTGAATTGGGGGGCAGAGTGGACTGTTGATTCAGATGATACTGATCCTAACAAGTTTGATTTTTTTGCAGCAATATTTCATGAATTAACCCATGCGCTTGGTTTTGGTTCGATGATTAGTGAAGATGGTTCTGGTATTTTCAATAACGAATGGAGTATGTTTGACACTTTTTTGCAAAATGCAAACGGTGAGAGTATTATTCAAAGTGATTCTACGTTAGATCAAACCGTATGGGATGATGCAAAAACTGGTGGTACTGGTAGTGGTATCTTTTTTGGTGGTGCAAATGCTGTTGCTGCTAATGGTGGTGACTTAGTTGGTATTTATAGCCCAACCTCATGGGCAGACGGTAGTAGTGGTAGCCATATAGATGGTGCTCCATTCCCTACAGATATGATGAAGTATGACCGTGGTTACGGACCTGAAACACGTACCTTTAGTCCTATAGATGTTGGCGTATTAACTGATATTGGTTACACGAGAAACGCAACAACAAGCGTACCAGAGCCTACTACATTAGGTTTATTTGGTATGTTGTGTGCTTTATTTATTCGTCGTAAGAATAGCTAAATACAAATTAATACAATAAGAATACAGAACAAATTAATGTGAGGGAGCTTTTTAAGCTCCCCTTTTTTTAGCGAGGTAACTATCATTTCAACTTATCTACGACGTATATTAACGAGTGTAATGGCAAGTGTACTATTAACTGCAGGGACAAACGCTATGGCTACAGATGGCATAGGTAATAACCGTTCGCCAGTAAATAATTTTCCGCCTAATAAATATCTATTAAGTGACCTTGAAATTAAGTTTACCCGCCATGCTGGTATGATTAAAGGGTCTACAAAAAAACAAATTATTATTTCTGGCAATGGATCTTCTATTATTGAGTTAAAGGGTAAGGAACAGCCATTTAAATATTCATCAACAGAGGTAGTATCGCTAATTAATTCTTTTTATAAAATTAGATTTTTCGATCTTCCGACACACTACAACACTAGTTTCTCAGTATTTTTAAATAATGATGGTTCAGTAGGTACTAAAGCTTTGCGTATGATGGACAGCGCAAATACAACGATATGTTTTAGTTTACCTAACTTTGAAAAATGTGTCACTTATAGTAAAGATAAACCGTTTGAATTAGAAAATATCATACAAACTATTTTTGAGGGTACTGAGAGCGAAATAAAATAATAAAAAAATTAAATAAATTCTTTTTTAGTGAGTAAGTCTAGGTTAATAAGGAGCGATTTGAGTTACTTGAATTGTATTACTATTTAATATTTGCCACTGCACGTTAAGATCATATAACCTCATACCGTAGGATTTGTAATCAAGTTGCTTTTGTTTGTAAGCAGGGCGAGGATCTTGTGATAAAACCTGTTTTATTAGTAAGGCTAAATCGGGTAAAATATTTTCATATTTTGTTAATGTTTGCTGCGCCCGCTCAGAAAAAGAGACTTTTAGAGGGGGTTTAGGCGCTGTTTGCGCATAACCCGCATAGGCATTAGGTAATGAGTCTGAGTAGGGGATATACGGTTTTATATCAACAATAGGCGTTTGATCTAATAGATCCATACCAGAAATATGTATGGTTACCGTTTGCTTAATTCTTTCTATTTTATCAAGCTTTACTACCGACATACCAATAGGATTTGGTCTAAAGGTTGATCTACTCGCTAACACGCCAACTTTTTTGTTGCCTCCTAATCTTGGGGGTCTAACTAAGGGGTTCCAACTTTGAGATTGTGTGCCGTGAAAAATAAATAAAATCCAAATATGGCTAAACTGCTCAAGCTCTCTTATACAGTCAATAGGGTTAATTTCATTTAATAAGGTTATTGTGCCTTTTGCTGCGTTCACCAAACCTGGCTGTCTGGGAATAGCAAACTTCTCTTTGTAGGGGGAATTTACAAAGCCAATGGGGCTAATTGTTATCTTGTTTGTTTGGGTCATGACTTAGTTATAGTTTAGCTATATTTTAATTATGTTATTCGTTATTTGTATCAACAGAATAAGCTTTACCATAGCAAATAACCAGTGCATGGCATTGTTTTGCGTCATTACTCATACTTTGTTTTGCTAGTTGAGCTTGTGAGAGTAGTGCACACGAAGAGAAAACAATCGCATTAGCGTGTAGGGCATGTGCTTCTTGTCTTGCTTGAGTACGAGCGTTAATTTTATCAGGTGCTGCATGATGCGCTTTTACTTGGCAGTCTTGACCTTCAACAATATCAATAAACTGGTAGCGATCTTGAATATCACTTTCACTTTGATAAATTTTTACCTTTGAAGGTGAAAAATAGCGGCTAAAATTTTCTTTATCTAAATTCGTTGATACATAACGATTACTGCAACTTGATGTAAAAAAAATGAATAATAGAATGAGTATTATATGGTATGTTTGAGTGTTCACTTGGCCTCCAATTGACCTTCAATAAGTTTTATACCAATATCACTAACTATGTGATCATTTCTACTTGCTAAAATCACACTACATCGTTATTCATTTAATAATTAGAACAACTAGTTATTAAAATAAATGCCTTGTATTTAGCAATTTTTCTACGTATAAAATAGATTACTTAATTAATGAAACTAATGGTATTACCGTTTTTATTGATTTAATATGTATCATATCAATAAAAAAGGTATCGCTTTGCACAATACCTTTTTTTAATTTAATTTAATTTAATTTAATTTTCAGTATAAATTGAAGAATTAAATTCTATTATTTAACTCTCATACCTGCTTTAGCGCCTTCATCTGGGTTTAATATCCATAAATCCTGTCCGCCAGGGCCAGCAGCCAGTACCATTCCTTCAGACATTCCAAATCGCATTTTACGTGGCGCTAAATTAGCAACCATTACTGTATGCTTGCCTATCAAATTTTCGGGTTTATAGGCTGATTTTATTCCTGCGAATACCTGACGAGTTTCAGTGCCATTTTCATCAAGAGCTAAAGTCAGTTTAAGTAGTTTTTCTGCTTTCTCTACGTGTTCGGCATTGATTATCTTTGCAATACGTAAGTCAATTTTAGCAAAATCATCAAACTGAATTTCTTCACTAATAGGATCTACGGCTAATGGGTTCGCAAGCGCGGCAGAATTGTCGACAGTTTTTTCCTGCTTTTTACTTTTAGCAGCTATTGCTTTGCTACTGTTGTCTGATTCTTTAACGGCTAGGTTTTCTTTAGACGCTTCCGTCATGGCATTTATTTTATCCATGTCTACACGTTGTAATAATGCTTTAAATTTATTTATTTTGTGGTTTGTTAATAATGTTTTATGTCCGTTCCATATTAATTCGTCATTTAAAAATGTCGCAGTGCTATCGGCTAAAACGGGTAGTACTGGTTTTAAATAAATCATTAAGGTACGAAACATATTAATGCCAAGTGAGCAAATATCGTGTACTTGTTGTTTACTTTTCTCTTGTTGGGCACTTTCATCTTTAATAAGTTGCCAGGGTTCTTTTACTGCAATGTATTCGTTTACTTTATCAGCTAACGCCATAATTTCGCGCATAGCTCTACCATAATCACGGCTTTCATAGTGTGCAGCAATACTGTCTCCAGCGTTCATCACTTCATCGGCGAGTGTTTGATCGTCAATAGTTGAGGATAAGATACCGTCAAATCGTTTAGAGATAAAACCTGCGCAGCGCGAAGCAATATTCACAACCTTACCGACTAAATCTGAATTAACACGTTGGGCGAAATCTTCAAGATTTAAATCTAAATCATCAATACGATTAGTCAGTTTTGCGGCATAGTAATATCGTAAGTATTCAGGATTTAAATGGTCTAAATAGGTACGGCCTTTAATGAACGTGCCTTTAGATTTAGACATTTTTGCACCATTCACGGTAACAAAGCCGTGAGCGTAAACACTTGTAGGTTTACGGTAGCCAGAGCCTTCAAGTACTGCTGGCCAAAATAGACTATGGAAGTAAATAATATCTTTACCAATAAAATGATAAAGTTCAGCGTCAGAATTTTCAGCCCAAAAGCTGTTAAAATCAATTTCTGGTTTTTTATTACATAGGTTTTTAAAGCTTCCCATATAACCAATGGGGGCATCTAACCAAACATAGAAAAATTTATTAGGCGCATTAGGAATTTCAAAACCAAAGTAGGGTGCATCTCGGCTAATGTCCCATTGCTTTAAACCTTGCTCAAACCATTCAGAAAGTTTGTTAGCCATTTCTTCTTGTAATGCGCCACTGCGAATCCATTCTTTTAACATACCTTCAAATGCTGGTAAGTCGAAGAAATAATGTTCTGAATCTTTCAATACAGGTGTTGCGCCCGATACCACTGAACGAGGATTAATAACTTCTGTGGGGGAATAGGTTGCACCACAGTTATCACAGCTATCACCATTCTCATCTTCAGATTTACATTTAGGGCAGGTGCCTTTCACAAAACGATCAGGTAAGAACATTCCTTTTTCTGGATCATAAAGTTGAGAAATTGTACGCGTTTTAATGTGACCTTTAGCATGCAGCTTATTATAAATGTCACTGGCTAGTGCTTGATTTTCTTCGCTATGTGTTGAGTGATAGTTATCAAAGCTAATATGAAAATCGGCAAAGTCAGCCATGTGTTCGTCACGAACACCATTAATCATTTCTTCAGGAGTTATACCTAATTCCTGTGCTTTAAGCATTATTGGGGTACCGTGTGCATCATCAGCACAAACAAAATACGTTTCATGGCCACGCATTCGTTGAAACCTTACCCAAATATCTGTTTGAATATGCTCAAGTAAATGACCTAAATGAATTGAACCATTAGCATAAGGTAATGCGCAAGTTACTAATATTTTACGTTTTTCTGTTGTTGATTGTGATGAAGTTGTTGTCGGCATGAATAAATTGTGTTTTTTGATGGTAATAATGGCTGCAATAGTACAGAATTTAGCATTTATTCTCAAATGATTAATGTCATAATATGTTTGGTAAGTTCTTCAATAATAAAAGTGAAAAGCGTAAATCTTCGATGAGACAACCTGAGTCTGATACTGCTTGTCATACAAATAACTCTCAGCCATCTGATTTATCAATATTAGAAATTAAACAAGTAATAGAAGAAACCTTAAAATCCTATCAATCAAAAAATTTTCCACAGGGTGTTTATAGTGTTTGTTCTGATCTGATTATAAACACAGATAAGGCCAATGAAATATTAGTTTCGCTCACTATGCCTTTTCCTTGCCATGGTGAGTTAGATAGTATAGCTACGTCCTTAACAGAGCGATTAAAGTGTGTTGTTAATTTTATGGTTAATTTAAACATTAACGCTGTGCGCTCATTTTCATTGAATGGCAGCGGTAATAATGTAAAAAATATTATTGCGATAGCCTCTGGCAAAGGGGGAGTAGGTAAATCTACAACGGCGGTAAATATTGCCTATGCGCTAATAGCCGAAGGGGCTAAAGTTGGTATTTTAGATGCTGACATTTACGGGCCATCTATTCCTACCTTGTTAGGTTTGAAAATGGCTAAGCCTAGCTCTGATGATGGTAAATTAATGATACCGTTAGAGGCACATGGTTTACATGCTATGTCAATTGGCTTTTTGGTTGATGAAGCTGATGCAACTGTTTGGCGAGGTCCTATGGCAAGTGGTGCGTTCAATCAATTGTTAAATGAAACAGCATGGCCTGAATTAGATTATTTAATAATTGATATGCCACCAGGAACAGGAGACATTCAATTAACGTTGGCGCAAAAAGTCCCCGTGGCGGCGTCTGTTATCGTAACAACACCACAAGATATAGCATTAATTGATGCCGCAAAAGGTATTGCTATGTTTGACAAAGTGCAAGTACCTGTCTTGGGGGTTATTGAAAATATGAGTTATCACTTATGCGAAAATTGTGGACATAAAAGCCATATTTTCGGTGAGGCGGGTGGTGAACAAATGGCTAAATTAAAGCAAACTCAATTACTTGGTCAATTACCACTTGATATTAATATTCGACAAGAGGCTGACTTTGGCCAATCTTCTGTCATTGAAAATAGCGCTGGTGAAATAGCATGTTTGTACCGTAGAATAGCGCGTAATATTGCGGGGCAATTATTTTTACAACTTGATAATGCTAGCCCACTTACGGCAACGATTGAATATACAGATTAATCTACCCTTAAACGATATAAGTTAATAACACTAAAACCTAATACAAGAAAAATAATTATGAGATTAAGCGATAAAGATATTGAACAACACCTTAGTGATGAAAAGATAATTATTTCCCCAAAACCTGACAGTTCTATGATTTCAGGCGTCAGTGTTGATATTCGGTTAGGAAATGAATTTCGTGTTTTTCAAGCCCATGCAGCTCCCTTTATTGACTTAAGTGGCCCTAAAGTCGAAATGCAAAAAGCCATGAACTCAGTTATGAGCGATGAAATTGTTATTGCTGATGGCGATGCCTTCTTTTTACATCCAGGTGAACTGGCATTAGCCGTGACTTATGAATCAGTAACGTTACCAGATGATATTGTTGGTTGGTTAGACGGGCGATCTTCTTTGGCAAGACTTGGTTTGATGGTGCATGTTACCGCCCACAGAATTGATCCCGGTTGGTCAGGACAAATTGTTTTAGAATTTTATAATTCAGGTAAACTTCCGTTAGCGTTAAGGCCAAAAATGAAAATAGCAGCACTTAACTTTGAAACCATGTCATCAAGTGCGGTACGTCCTTACAATAAACGTGAAGATGCCAAGTACAGAGATCAAAAGGGTGCCGTTGCTAGTAGAATTAGTGAAGATAAGCAGTCTGAAAATAAGTAACCTGAGCTCGGCTTAACAAATGTTTCTCTAGCAGCTGTTTTTCCTTACTTCTGCGTTAAATTTACTTGCAATAGGCCAGCTATTGACGCGAAATTTGCCTTGAATTAAGAAAAACTATCAAGCTAGAGATATATTAAAATAATTTTTACTGGTATTTCAATTTGTTAACTATCTCTTAAACCGAGTTCAGGTTAAATATACAAAATTAGACAATAAATACTAGTCAATTAACTGATACTGTTCACGCAATATTTGAATAATTTCAGCTTTAGGATTATCACTCAATTTGACTTTGCTACCTGTAATTTTTTCAGCAATATCAGTATACGTTTTAGATACATCCATCAACACTGACAAAGGCAACTCATTATCGCGTGCTAAAGCTTCGCGCTCATCCATGCGATCTTTATTCAATAAAATATCTGCATCATCAAAATGATTCAATAAAAGTTGGCGGAAACCCTCTTTTGAGTTTTCAACAACCTTGCCTGCGCGGTATTGTTCACCATCCCAAATACGTGAAGAATCAGGTGTACCAACTTCGTCCATATAAATAAGTTTGTCATTGCCTGCTTTATCTGTAACATAACCAAACTCAAACTTTGTATCTACAAATATTTGGTCTAACTTACTCAAGGCATTTGAGATTACGTCAAAGCCTTCTGTTAACAATTTTTCATATAAAGCAATATCATCTAAAGACTTAAAATTGAACGCTTCAAAATTGTCTTCAATGTTCTTACGGGTAATATTTACATCATCAACAGCAGGCACACCTGGGATATTGTTCAAAATACCTTTAGTTGAAGGTGTTTGTAACAACGTTGGCAACTTAGAATCTTTGGTTAAACCTTCGGTTAATTCAATTCCACAAAATTCTCGTTCACCTTTAGCATAGCTACGCCACATAGAGCCTGTAATGTATTGACGACAAATAGCTTCTATCATAACGGGTTTTGCTTTTTGTACTATCCAAACAAATGGATGGGGAATATCAAGAATATGACTTTCGGCAAGTCCTTGCTCTTTAAATAATTTAAACCAATGATTTGAAATAGCATTTAATGCAGCCCCTTTGCCTGGAACACCTTTCATACCACCCTCACCCTGCCAAATACAATCAAAAGCAGAAATTCGGTCACTAATGACCATAATAGCTAACGGTGTATCACTAGGTACGCTATAGCCTTTTTCTTCAATAAGGCGTGCGCTATCAGCCTCCGTTAACCAATACACACTACGAACTTTGCCACTATGGACAGGCGCATCAGTACGGATAGGTAAATCATTATTTACCGCTAAAACTTTATCAGCTAGATTCATGGGGTAGACCTTAACATTAAGAGTTAAATTAATTGTAGCGAATGATATCTTTAGACGTTATTTGTATCAAATAAAATAGCATTCGTTACTTTAATCTTATGAGTACTTTTTGTTATATGCTGCACGCAATAAGTATAAATACGTAAACTTTATAGCCACTAATAAATATGTTTGATGCCGTAATCACGGCATTATTCAGAAAACGTATCAAAAAGAAAAGGACGCCTATTGGCGTCCTTATCTGGTCAAACTTTTTTCAATTCTTATGCAGCTAAAGCAGCCTGTGCTTTTTCTACTAAGAATGTGAAAGCTGCTTTGTCATATACTGCAATATCAGCTAGGATCTTACGATCGATTTCAATAGTAGCCTTTTTAAGGCCATTAATGAAACGGCTATAAGATAAACCATTTTGACGAGCTGCTGCATTAATACGAGCAATCCAAAGTTGACGAAATTGACGTTTACGTTGACGACGGTCACGGTAAGCGTATTGGCCAGCTTTAGTTACAGCTTGGAAAGCAACGCGATAAACGCGACTACGAGCACCGTAGTAACCTTTAGCTTGCTTTAGAACTTTTTTATGACGTGCACGAGCTTGTACACCACGTTTTACTCTTGCCATTTTCTATTTCTCCTATTAACCGTGACGTAAAAGTTTTTTAACTGACTTGATGTCAGCAGCAGCGATCATACATTTAGCACGTAAATGACGCTTAACTTTAGTACGGCGTTTAGTCAAAATATGACGTAAGCCAGCTTGTTTGAACTTATAGCCAGAAGCTGTTTTTTTAAAGCGCTTTGCAGCACCTTTATTGGTTTTCATTTTAGGCATTGTTTATAACTCTTTAATTTATACCTTACCATTAAAAATGGGGGTATATGCCAAATATTAAGTAGCGAGGGCGAAACTAATACCTAAGCAATAATGCAAAATATTAATTTACTTGCAAGCCTTTACTACCAGCGTAAAGATAAAATTGGTGAATTAACCTGTTAAAAATTAAAAGGTTAATTACTTGTCAAACCAAAGATTATCTATTTTTAGGGGCTAGAACCATCACCATTTGACGCCCTTCCGCTCTACGAGGGAAGAACTCAAGTACGGTTAAATCTTCTAAATCGTTTTTAACGCGAGTTAAAAGCTCTAAGCCAAGCTCTTGGTGGGCCATCTCACGACCACGGAAACGTAATGTTACCTTGACCTTGTCGCCGCCTTCTAAAAAGCGTCTCAGGCTACGTAATTTCACCTGATAATCACCTTCATCTGTACCAGGTCGGAATTTTATTTCCTTAACCTGAATTTGTTTTTGGTTTTTACGTTGTTCTTTCTGTTCTTTGGCTTTTTCGTAGATAAACTTGCCGTAATCCATTACACGACAAACGGGTGGTTTGGCGGTAGGGCTTATTTCTACAAGATCTACACCCGCTTCCTCAGCTTGGTTCATTGCTTCATCTAATGAAACAATACCACCTGCTTCTCCGTCAAACTTAATCAAACGAACTTCGTTATCAACAATACCTGTGATTAACTCATTTAAACGATGTGCTGGCTCTTTTTGCCCGCCTCGTTGTCCACCTTTAATAGCCATGTTCCTCCTACAGAAACCTTTTATTAATTTACTTATAAATTGATATTTCTTTCACTATTTGTCAAAAGCATTTATGAACATGTTTCAATTCTACGCTTTCTTTTAAATTTAATTAGAAATATCTACTTTTTAAATGATAATTTTTATCACTTAAAAACATTAATGATATTTATTGCCTGTTATTTTCTTGTTTTAACTTCTTCATCTAATTTTACGATAAAGTCATCAACAGACATTTTCCCTAAATCTTCTCCACTTCGAGTTCTTATAGCAATTTCGCCTGCTTCCATTTCTTTGTCACCGACAACTAAAAGGTAAGGGACTCTCTTTAAAGTGTGCTCGCGGATTTTAAAGCCTATTTTCTCATTTCTCAAGTCTAGTTTTGCTCTAAATCCACTTTCTTTGAGTTTTTTAGCAACTTTTTCACAATATTCACCCTGTTTGTCGGTAATATTCATAATTGTTGCTTGAATTGGCGATAACCACGTTGGAAATTTTCCAGTAAATTCTTCTATTAAAATACCAATAAAACGTTCAAGTGAACCTAAAATAGCACGGTGAATCATTACGGGAATATAACGCTCGTTATCCTCACCCACATAAGTTGCACCTAGTCGCTCGGGTAATGCGAAATCAAGTTGTACTGTTCCACATTGCCAAGCACGACCTAAACAATCCATTAGGGTAAATTCAATTTTAGGTCCATAAAATGCACCTTCACCTGGTAAGTATTCAAATTTGATATTACTGTCTGATAAAGCTTGTGCTAAACCAGCCTCAGCTTTATCCCAAATTTCATCACTACCAATACGGTTTTCTGGACGAGTAGACAGTTTAACAACAATATCTTCAAAACCAAACGAACCGTATATATCATAAACCATTTCGATACATTTTGTTACTTCTGCTTGAACTTGTGATTCCATACAGAAAATATGTGCATCATCTTGAGTAAAGCCACGAACACGCATTAAACCGTGTAAAGACCCTGACGGTTCATTACGATGACAACAACCAAACTCAGCAATACGCAACGGTAAATCTCGATACGATTTCAAGCCTTGATTAAAAATTTGCACATGGCCAGGGCAATTCATTGGTTTTATTGCGTATTCACGCTTTTCAGATTCTGTGGTAAACATACCATCAGCATACTTATCCCAATGCCCTGACTTTTCCCAAAGACTTCTGTCCATCATCATTGGGGCTTTAACTTCATCGTAATCATACTCTCGTAATTTTTCACGAACAAATTTTTCTAATTCTGTGTAAATCGTCCAACCATCGTTATGCCAAAACACCATGCCTGGCGCTTCTTCTTGCCAATGGAATAAATCTAACGTTTTTCCAATTTTACGGTGATCACGTTTTTCTGCCTCAGCTAAACGAACAATATAAGCTTTCAGTTGTTTTTTATCAGCCCAAGCTGTACCGTAAATGCGTTGTAGCATTTTATTGTCAGAATTACCGCGCCAATAGGCACCAGCAACCTTCATTAATTTGAAATGATGACAATGACGCATACTTGGTACATGCGGTCCACGACACATATCGATATATTCTTGATGATAATATAAAGCAGGTGTATCTGTTTTCTCAATATTCTGATCAAGAATTTCTAATTTATATGGTTCACTGCGTTCAGTAAAGGCATCGTATGCATCTTGCCAAGTGCCTGTTTTCTTGACAACTTCATAACCTGTGCGTGCCAATTCAGTCATGCGCTTTTCAAGTTTAGCTAAATCATCTTCGGTAATTGATTCATCTAGATCAACATCATAATAAAAACCATTATCAATGGTTGGTCCTATAGCCATTTTAACATTAGGATATAATTGCTTAATAGCATGCCCCAATAAATGCGCACATGAATGGCGAATGATCTCAAGACCTTCACTATCTTTGCTGGTAATAAGTTGCAAATTAGCGTCTTGAGTAATTAACTCACATGCATCAACAAGATTTCCGTCAATACGCCCTGCTATTGTTGCTTTAGCAAGACCTGGACCTATATCAAGGGCAACATCCATTACGGATACGGCATTCTCAAATGAACGTTGTGAGCCATCAGGGAGAGTTATTATCGGCATTTATTAAAACCTTTATATTTCAATTTATTATGTAAAGCTAGGTGCCATATTTTAGTATGTGATAATACTAGAATTTGATATACGAGAAGAAAAACACCATTGCTATTAAAAACGCACTGTCTAAAATCAGGCACGGGATTATAGCAAATGAATCAACTATATGCATGCACTATTACCGCATTAAATATCACAATAAGCACATAAAATATAACAAAAAAAGAAAAACTATCTATTGAGACCAAAATTGCATTTATATTTGGTTTAATATACCTAGCAATAGTAGGTGAAAACAATGGCCTGTAAAATCAGTCAATTGCATAAGTCAACCTATAAAATATCAAGGTGTAAATAATTCAAAGCAGACATTCTGATAATATTATGGTAAGTATGATAACGTAAAGGAATAATGTCTATAATATATTATATTACTTCGACATAAGGAAAGCATAAGCAGGATAGCATGAACAATAAAAGAACAACATCTGAAATAGTATTATTATCTTTAACGGCTCTAGCAGCGCTCATTGTAGGCTTTTTTGCCACTATTCGTTGGTTAAATAACGATATACCTATCGCCATTATTGATCTAATTATTTCAGTCACAATGGCAATGCTTTTTGTCTATATTCTAATAACTCGAAAAGTTGATATTACAAAACTCTTATTTGCCATTTTTTTAGTGATTGCTTCCGCCGCTAGTATTGCAACAAAAGGACAACTCCAAGTTTATTGGGTGTATCCCGTTATTATTACAATCTATTACTTAATTCCTGCAAAGGTTGCAACAGTGCTATGCGCAGTATTAATTACAACGGTATCATTTATAATATCAACTGAATCTGATTTGATTAATGTGCTAACCATTTTATTGACAACAGCCATGACTTCAGCATTTTCGTTTATTATGTTTAGGTCTTATGAAAAAAAGATAGTCGATTTTGAAGCATTAGCAACCATTGATCAACTAACGTCCACAGGAAACAGACGAGCTTTAGACAAGAAATTATTAGATGTAATAGCAAGCCAACATAGACAAGCTTATGATATGTGTTTAATCCTCATCGATTTAGACAATTTTAAACATATAAATGATAATTACGGTCATGCTATTGGTGATAATGTTCTCATTACCACTTGTAACTTAATTAAACAATATACTCGCGTACTCGATTCCTTATACCGGTTTGGTGGGGATGAACTCATTATAATGCCATTAAATATGAGTTTAGATTCCGCAAAACAACGGGCTGAAAAAATACGTTACATTGTAGAAAATCATATATTCGAATACGATATAAAATTAACACTATCAATCGGTGTTGCTGAATACCGCACTAACGACACGCCTGAAAAATGGGTTAGCCGTGCTGACAACCTCTTATATAAAGCGAAAGAAGCAGGAAGAAATAGAGTTTTTTAACACAATACTAAATTAATTCTTGGCACATATCGAAAGCGCCATTGCCTCGGCTATTTTAATACCGTCGATACCTGCTGATAAAATACCACCAGCGTAACCTGCACCTTCTCCAGCAGGATATAGGCCTTTAGCATTTAAACTTTGTAAAGTTTCTCTATCTCGTGTTATTTGTATAGGTGATGACGTTCTCGTTTCAACAGCGGTTAATGTAGCCTCATTCATAGAAAAACCTTTAATTTTTCGTTCAAAAGCAGGTAGTGCTTCACGTATAGCTTCAACAGCATAATCTGGTAGTGCTTCACTTAAGTCAGTATAAGTTACACCAGGTTTATAAGATGGAATAACACTACCATGTTCGCCACTCTTTCTACCTGCTAAAAAATCACCAACAAGTTGTACTGGCGCATTGTAATTACTTCCGCCCATATTAAACGCTTGTTCTTCTAACCGACGCTGAAATTCAACGCCCGCTAAGACAGAATTTGTAGTTGCTGCAAATTGGCCTTCGGTATAGTCTTTAGGTTCAATGCCAACAACAATGGCACTGTTTGCATTACGTTCATGGCGTGAATATTGGCTCATACCATTGGTCACTAAACGGCCTGCTTCCGATGCTGCCGCAACAACAGTACCGCCCGGGCACATACAAAAACTATACACACTACGACCATTACTAGCATGGTGTACTAATTTGTAATCTGCAGCGCCTAAAATTTCATTACCCGCATTGTCACCAAAACGTGCTTCATCAATAACTGATTGTTCATGCTCAATACGAAAGCCTACGGAAAATGGTTTAGCCTTAATGTAAACACCTTGTTCATGCAGCATTTTAAAGGTATCTCTCGCACTATGACCAATCGCTAATGCTATATGATTAGTCTTGATATATTCACCCGTTGATAAGGTTAAGCCTACCACTTCTTTAGCTTGAAAATCTGTCAATACATCATTATCAAAAGAAGTAGTTTCATCATTTTCAAAATGAATTTTTTCAACTTTTTGTTCAAACCGTACTTCACCGCCAAGTTCAAAAATTTTTGCTCGCATTTTTTCAACCATGGTAACTAACTTAAACGTGCCAATATGCGGCTTACTTACATACAATATTTCTTCGGGGGCACCAGCATCAACAAATTCATGCAGCACTTTTCGGCTATAATGCTTGGGATCTTTTACTTGGCTGTACAATTTACCATCAGAAAAGGTACCTGCCCCCCCTTCACCAAATTGAACGTTTGACTCAGTATTGAGTATTTTTTTACGCCAAAAACCAAAAGTATCTTTGGTTCGATCTCTTACCGCTTTACCGCGCTCTAATATAATTGGCTTAAAGCCCATTTGAGCCAATACTAAGCCAGCAAACAAACCACAAGGCCCCATTCCTATAACAATGGGGCGATGTTTCAACTTTTCAGGTGCTTGTGCAACAAATTTATAGGCCATATCAGGTGTTAATTTTACCTGTGAGTCTTTGCTAAATTGTTCCAATAAAACCGTCTCTTTAGTGGTCTTAACGTCTAAAGTATAAATAAGAACAATATTGCTTTTCTTACGAGCATCATAACCACGCTTAAACACGGTGAAATCAACTAATTCATGCTTAGTAATCTCTAGCTTTTGCAATATTGCTTGCTCAATAGCATTATCAGAATGATTTAAAGGTAATTTAATATCAGTTAAACGCAACATGGTTTTATATCCAAAAGTAGAGGGTATACAAATAATGGCGGCATTTTACCTGATAGTCAGACTCATACCAATGAAAACAACAGATTGAATTTAAAATAAAGCAAGGTATGATCTACACAACGTAGTTTGGTGAGAATTTTAAAACATGGCTTTTGTGGTAACTGATAACTGTATTCGTTGTAAATATACTGATTGCGTGGCGGTATGCCCTGCCGAAGCTTTTTTTGAGGGGCCTAATTTTCTTGTTATAAATCCAGACGACTGTATTGATTGTGATTTATGCCCTGTTGAATGCCCTGCTGGCGCTATTTATCAAGAAGATGATGTACCAGAAGATCAAAAAGAGTTTATTCAATTAAATGCAGATTTAGCTAAAACATGGCCACGGATCACAGAAGTTAAACCCGCGCCAATAGACGCTGATGAATGGGATGGAGTTAAAAACAAATTAAAACACCTTAAAATAGAAAACTAACCATAAAACTAATCACCAAGCAGTTTTTACAAATAAAGCTATACTTCACTTATATTTTAACAGTGTCTTTTGAACTTGCTTTGATAAAAATCTCAAACATGGGTGGTTACTATGTGGCATCAGATAGAACAAGCAATTATAGCTAAAACAGGCGAACCTTTTAAAATATTAGAAAAACAGCCTTTATCTGCTGGGCTTTCTCATGAAAGCCTTGTTGATTCTTACGGCAAAAAACTCAACCTTGCTTTCAAAATTTCTAACGGCAAACAAAACTATTTTGTAAAGTTAAACAGTAAAGAAAAACTTACTCACTTCCGCGCAGAAGCTTACTCGCTAACGCAATTAAAAAAACTCACGAACATTGCTTGTCCAGACATCATTACCCTAGGTATTAGTTTAGACAGAAGTTTTCTGGTACTTGATTATATTGAGTTTGGTCAAGCAAAACCTGTGCTTTGGTACCAACTTGGGCAACAATTAGCGCAAATGCATCAAGAAACTTCTCATGGCCAATTTGGCTGGCAATACAATAATTATATTGGTAACACAATTCAGCCCAATAACTGGAGTAGTAATTGGACAACATTCTTTTCAGAACAGAGAATAGCATGGCAACTGCAACTATTAAGTGAAAAATCAATTTTATTAGGAAACATTAATCATATTGCAAACATTTGTCACGATGCTTTATTACATCACTATGTTACACCTTGTTTGGTGCATGGCGATTTATGGCAAGGAAATACAGGCTTTACAATTGAGCAAGGTATAATATTTGATCCTGCTTGTTATTATGGTGACCGCGAAGTAGATATTGCAATGACTGAGTTATTTGGTCAATTCCCGCTTGATTTCTATCGTGGTTATCAAGCTCAATATCCACTATGTGAAGGCTATGATCATAGAAAACTAGTATACAATTTTTACCATATCCTAAACCACGCCAATATTTTTGGTGGTATATATATTGATCAAGCAAAAGCAACGCTTTCACGAATAATGTCATCAACCTCATCTTAATGCCGCCAATCTAAAATAGCATATTCACCATAGATTATATTAACCTGTATTATTCGTCCTATTATTAAAACTATGAACTAACTCCCTTTTATTAGTTGCCTGTGCCTACCTTATTCAATATGATGGCGGAACTATTTTGTTTTCAACTATCTGTATTCCACACTTAATGAATTTCACCGCGTTTTTTTCTCATACTAAAAGTTTAGCTAAACTTGCTTACCCTATTTTAATTGCACAATTAATTCAAAATTTAATGGGGTTTGTTGATATCGTAATGGCTGGCCGTGTTAGTGCTATCGACATGGCAGCTGTTGCCGTGGCTAACAGTATTTGGTTACCGCTTATTTTAACAATTTACGGTTTAATTATGGCACTTGCTGTAATTGTTTCTCAACTTGACGGAGCAAAGAACTATATTTCGATTAGCGAACAAACCTATCAAACTGCTTGGATTGCCTTCACATTAGGTTTATCTCTTATTGGATTATATTATCTGATCGTCCCTATTATTGCACCTTCTATTGAATTAGAAAGCAATTTAAAGCCTTTATTACTTGATTACTTACAATATATTATTTGGGGTGCTCCTGGTTACTGTTTGTATTTAGTTTTAAGAAACTACGCTGAAGGACTTTCCTACACTAAACCAACTATGATTATTAGTATTGTTGGCTTAATCATTAACATTCCTGCTAATTACATTTTTATTTATGGTGAATTTGGTGTACCAGCATTAGGTGGAGCAGGTTGCGGTGTTGCCACAGCAATTGTTTACTGGGTAATGTTTATTGGCATGCTTATTTATGCTTTTGCTTCCAAAACATTAAAACAAGCACCACTTTTTGAAAAGTTTTACTGGCCCGATCTTGACAAAATTAAAAATATTTTAAGGTTAGGTATTCCTATCGCTTTGTCACTTTTATTTGAAGTAAGCTTATTTGCTGTTGTGGCTATAATTTTAGTGCCTTTTGGCGCAGAAACTGTCGCTAGCCACCAAATAGCCCTGAACTTTAGTGGTTTGATTTTTATGATTCCACTAAGTTTGGCAATGGCAACAACAATCAAAGTGGGTAATGCTATTGGTCATAATAATCACCATCAAGCAAAAGATTATACCTATCATGCTATTTATCTAGGGCTACTGTTAGCTGTGTTTACCGCCATAATTACTGTTGTTTTTAGAGTACCTATTGTTAGTATCTATACTACTGACCTTTCAGTGATAAAACTTGCTGCAAGCATTATGTTACTAGCGACTTTATATCAGTTTTCAGATACTGTTCAAGTCGTTTCAGCTGGTGCACTTCGAGGGTATAAAGACACTAAATCTATTTTATATATCACTTTTGTTTCATATTGGTTAGTGGGCTTAACCGTTGGCTTGATTTTAGGCATTACCAATTGGGTTGTGCCTAAAATGGGGCCTTACGGTTTTTGGATTGGGTTTATTGTTGGTTTAACAACAGCGGCAATTCTACTTGCTTGGCGTTTACGCGTAGTTCAACGACGTATTGATTTAAAAACAAGCAATTAAACTTTATTTGAGCTAAATTGAACAAAACCGCTTGCAAGCACATAAGTTGACGGCTAACATAGCGCCCGTTGAGTTATTCAACAAACCACTTTTGCGCGGTTAGCTCAGTGGTAGAGTCCTCGCCTGACTTGCGAGTTGTCAAGTGTTCGAATCACTTACCGCGCACCATATTAGAGTCATTTACCCCATAAAAACCGATATCTTATTGTTAAGTTTATCGGTTTTTTTATATTTTTTAAACTCTGTCTAATACCAATTGCATTAATTAAGTTCCCACCTTTATCCAGTCTCTAGAGCATAATTTGATCACTCTAGAGGCATCAGATATAAAACTATTCCAAGCTCTACTGCATT
>NZ_JBHFOM010000050.1:0-32568 GCF_053543955.1 Colwellia sp. E150_009 | reverse complement strand
TCTTGCGATACTGGAACCTACTATTTCTAACATAAGCAGCGCGTCTACCAATTCCGCCAATGGTTATTGAATGTTTAAATTCTTTAGGAAAGGGGAGGATGTTTATTTATGGGATAATCTTTGAATGGTACGGGTCAAGAGACTTGAACTCTCACATCTTGCGATACTGGAACCTAAATCCAGCGCGTCTACCAATTCCGCCAAACCCGCATAGCATTCAATTTTTAAAGAGAATTGAGCTCTAGGATTTCTAAATTAAGATGGCAGGGATAAGAGGATTTGAACCTCTGAATGACGGGATCAAAACCCGCTGCCTTACCGCTTGGCTATATCCCTACAGGGCGTAATTACATTGAATCTTATTTACATTCATTGAATATTAAATAAAATGGCAGGGATAAGAGGATTTGAACCTCTGAATGACGGGATCAAAACCCGCTGCCTTACCGCTTGGCTATATCCCTGCAATGTATTTACTTTTACAATTGCAACTAATGTTGCTTTGAAATGGTACGGGTCAAGAGACTTGAACTCTCACATCTTGCGATACTGGAACCTAAATCCAGCGCGTCTACCAATTCCGCCAAACCCGCATTATTTCAATTATTCATAAAACTTAAGTTATATGAAATGGTGGCTACACCGGGATTTGAACCTGGGACCCCATCATTATGAGTGATGTGCTCTAACCAGCTGAGCTATGTAGCCTTCCATCTTGCCTCTCAGCAAGTGGCGCGTATTATGCAAATCTGCTTGGCATACGTCAACCGTTTTTTTTCAAAAAACACGACTTTTTGTTTGTTTGGCTATTGCATGTGCAATTTGTCCGTTATCTACACAAAAAATGCATGTGGAGATTATTAATCTCGACATGTATTTCTATATAAATCTGAGCTGCTTAAAGTAGCGATAGATAAGTTTATCTGTTTTTTGCTTCTTCTGCTAATGCTACTGAATGTTTAGCAATGGCATCTATTTCATTTTGGACTTTTTTGGCAGGTAAATTACCAATAATAAATTTACCAACTTCTAGTGCGTTAGATTTAGCTGCAAAAACTAACAAATTATCACCATTACATGCTAAATCATCGTAAAAGTTACGAATTTTAATTTTGTTCTGCTTCAAAAATGATCTCAAACGGTTTTTATCATTTGCTTGAACATATTCACATAGGCGCAGTGATATATCATTAGCGTGAACTGATGGCGCATTTGTTGCACCAAGTATCAGTATAGATACGGTAAAAAAGACTTTTTTCATAAAAACCTTAAATTTATTGTGTAGATATGTAATTGTTGAATATTTATTGTTATTTATATAATTATGGGCAAATAACAGTAAAATGTTTTTATTAGCTTTATTATTTATTTTAAACGTTAAAACGAAAATGAATAACGTCACCATCTTTTACTAAATAATCTTTTCCTTCTAAGCGCCATTTTCCTGCTTCTTTCGCACCTGATTCACCATTAAATTCAATAAAGTGCTCAAATGCTATTACCTCTGCTCGAATAAAGCCTTTTTCAAAGTCAGTATGAATTACTCCGGCAGCTTGAGGAGCGGTGGCGTTTTGTTTAACTGTCCAAGCGCGCACTTCTTTAACGCCTGCTGTAAAATAAGTTTGTAGATGTAATAAGCCATAACCAGAATTAATAACACGGTTTAATCCTGGCTCTTCTAGCCCCATTTCTGCCATAAACTCAATTCTGTCTTCATCATCCATTTCGGATAATTCACCTTCAATTTCAGCACATACAGCAACGACCACTGCACCTTCTTTTTCAGCAATAGCATTAACTATGTCAAGGTATGGGTTATTTTCAAAGCCATCATCATTAACATTAGCGATATACATTGTTGGTTTAATCGTTAAGAAGTTTAAATAAGTAACAGCAGCCTTTTCTTCTTTAGTTAAATCTAGAGAGCGAACCATATTACCTTCTTCCACGTGTTTTAATATTTTTTCTAAAACGGGAACTTCAAATTTAGCCTCTTTATCGCCGCCTTTGGCACGTTTACTTTGGCGCTGAATAGCTCTTTCTGCAGTGTCCATATCCGCTAAGGCTAATTCAGTATTAATAACATCTATATCATCGGCAGGATCAATTTTATTGGCAACGTGTATAATATTATCATTTTCGAAACAACGTACTACATGACCAATTGCATCGGTTTCTCTAATGTTGGCAAGAAATTTATTTCCTAAACCTTCTCCTTTTGATGCGCCAGCCACTAAACCAGCAATATCAACAAATTCCATTGTTGTAGGAAGTACACGTTCTGGCTTTACAATAGCACTAAGTTGATCAAGCCGAGGGTCAGGTACAGGCACAACACCAGTATTGGGTTCAATAGTACAAAAAGGGAAGTTAGCAGCTTCAATACCTGCTTTAGTTAGTGCGTTAAATAAAGTTGATTTTCCAACGTTGGGTAAACCAACGATACCACATTTAAATCCCATAATTATTACCTGTTTCTTTTGGTTTAAATTCTATGTTACACACCTTTATATGCGTGTAATCGTTGTTGCGCTTTTACTAAGCCTTGAGTTTGCCATATATCAAAACATCGACTTGCTTCATCAATAGCGCTTTCAATTAGTTTTTGTTCATTACTTGGAGCTTTGCCTAAAACATGCCCTGTCACTTTATCTCGATGTCCTGGATGGCCAATACCAATGCGTAAACGATAAAATTCTTTATTATTTGCCATGCGAGCAATAATATCTTTTAAGCCATTATGACCACCGTGACCGCCACCTTTTTTTATTTTAATACTACCAGGGGGGATGTCTAATTCGTCATGAGCAATGAGAATGTTATCTACAGAAATGCGATAAAAATTTGCTAAAGGGGCAACTGCTTGGCCGCTTCTGTTCATGAATGTAGTAGGGATTAGTAAGTGAACTAGTTCACCACCAATTTCACCTTTACCATAAAGTCCAGCGTATTTTTTTTCAGGGCGAAGAGATATGTTATTGCGCTGTGCTAGTTCTTCAACAAACCAAACACCTGCATTGTGGCGTGTTTTTGTATATTCGGGACCAGGATTTCCTAGCCCCGCAATCAATTTAATAGTCATATTAACTATTCATCTTTAAGTTAAATAGCTAACTGAATAAAAATTGACTATTCAGTAGCCGCTTCTTCAGTAGCTGCTGCTTCATCGTCATCACCTTTGCCTTTAGCAGCATTAGCAGTAACAACAGCTTGATCGTGAGCTTCGCCTTTCGCTAATTCATCAGATGTTACACCTTTAGGTAATTTAACGTCAGATAAATGTAGTGTTTGGCCAACTTCTAAATCAGCTAGATCAACTTCAATAAACTCAGGTAAATCTTTTGGTAAACAAGAAATCGCAATTTCTGTTACATGGTGAGCTACAGATGCGCCAAGTTTAACAACGTTTTCTTCGTTAATAAAGTGAATAGGAGCGTTAGTTGAGATAGCATGTTTTGCATCAATACGAATGAAATCAAGATGCATAATAATATTTTTGAACGGATGACGTTGCATGTCTTTAATTAGACACTCAACTGGTTTTCCGTCAATTTTTAATATTAACACGTGTGAATAGAATGCTTCTTCTTGTTGAGCACGAAGAACATTTTTGTGCTCTAAAGTTAAAGAAATAGATTCTTTGCCTTCACCGTAAAGGATAGCAGGAACTTTATTCGCGTGACGTAGGCGGCGGCTCGCACCTTTCCCTAAATCTGTACGTACTTCTGCATCCAAAGTAAATAAATCAATCATGATATATACTCTTATATTGTATAAAAATTAAGTCTTGTTTTTTGCGACCAAAAACAAGGATGTTTGCTTTTTTATGAATCACGTGATCAAAAAATGAAAACGAGTTTGATAAAAAAGGCGCGGCATAATAACACTAGCGCTTTGTT
Source organism: Colwellia sp. E150_009 (assembly GCF_053543955.1). Taxonomy (NCBI): domain Bacteria; kingdom Pseudomonadati; phylum Pseudomonadota; class Gammaproteobacteria; order Alteromonadales; family Colwelliaceae; genus Colwellia; species Colwellia sp. E150_009. The sequence goes on along the minus strand of NZ_JBHFOM010000050.1, from coordinate 28,669 downwards.
AAAGCTATTGATAATATCATTTGAATTGTAAAAAATAGGTTTAATGCTTATAAAAAAGCAGAGAGTAAAATACTGTCTGCTTAAAGTAGGGTATCATGCACTAAAAATTAGTGAGTCATATAGCTAATTAGTGATCAAACATAGCTGAAATAGATTCTTCATTGCAAACGCGACGGATAGCTTCACTTAACATACCACTTAATGTTAATTGGCGAACCATTTTAAGTTTTTGAATCTCCTTAGATAATGGTATTGAATCTGTTACAACTACTTCATCAATAACCGAATTTTTAAGGTTTTCAACAGCGTTTCCAGATAAAACAGGGTGAGTAGCATAAGCAATAACACGTTTAGCACCATGTTCTTTTAGTGCTTCTGCTGCTTTTGCTAATGTACCACCCGTGTCGATCATATCATCAACAATAATACAATCACGGCCTTTAACATCACCAATAATGTGCATAACTTGAGCTACGTTAGCTTTTGGTCGACGTTTATCAATAATGGCAAGATCCGCATCGTCCAATAATTTAGCTACAGCACGAGCACGAACAACACCACCAATATCAGGAGAAACCACAACAGGGTTATCCAAGTCACGGTTTTTCATGTCTTCTAATAAAATAGGCGTGCCAAAGGCATTATCAACAGGAACGTCGAAAAAACCTTGAATTTGCTCTGCGTGTAAATCAACAGTTAGCACTCGGTCAACACCAACACTTGATAAAAAGTCAGCAACCACCTTCGCGGTAATAGGTACACGAGCACTGCGTACACGCCTGTCTTGACGGGCATAACCAAAATAAGGAATTACGGCTGTAATTCTTCCAGCAGATGCGCGACGAAATGCGTCGATCATCACGATCAGTTCCATTAGGTTATTGTTGGTTGGTGCACAAGTTGATTGAACAATAAAAACATCGCTACCGCGAACATTTTCATTAATTTCAAAGCTTATTTCACCATCGCTAAAGCTGCCGATTTTGGCATCGCCTAACGTTATATATAAACGATTTGCGATTTGTTTGGCCAGTTCAGGGGTGGCATTACCCGCAAAAATCTTCATGTCAGGCACAGTCAGTTCCTCAGAAACTTTTGACATTAATAGTAGTAGCTAACGTTAATACAATAAGGTATTTAACTTAGCCAATTATTTGATTCGTTTTGTCTAATTTTCTATAACCTTTACAACAGAGATAAGCGGTGATTTATTTTGCCCTTGTGCAACAAAAGAATGGACCCCATTAGGAAGTTTTTTTTGTAATTCAACGGCTTCTTTTTCACTAGAAAAACGTGAAAACACACACGCACCTGTACCTGTCATTCTAGACGGTGCGTATTCTACCAACCAAGCGAGTAAGTTGGCAACCTCATCGTAATGATTAATTACCATAGTTTGGCAGTCGTTATGATATTTATTGTCGTCGAACAGGTCTTCATCACAGTAAAATTTATTAAAATTATCGTTTGGTAGGTGAGGCGTATTTCTAGGTAAATCGGGTGAAGAAAAAACACTGCTAGTCGTAATGCTAATTTGAGGTTTACATACTAAATACCAGCATTCTTTCGGCTTTGCAGGGGTGAGTTGTTCTCCAACCCCACGAGCAAATGCTGCAAAGCCATGGATAAAAATGGGTACATCTGCACCTAAACTTAAACCAAATTTGGCTAATTGTTCCGTTGAAAAGTTACTTTGCCAAAGTAAATTTAATGCAACTAAAATTGTGGCAGCATTTGATGAACCACCGCCTAATCCTCCACCCATAGGTAATATTTTATTAATACGTATTTTTGCCCCCATGACGACGAGAGGTTTAGTATTTTTTAATCGTATTTTATCCTGAAGTAAATGTGCTGCTTTAACAATTAAATTATTCTCAGTTTTTACGCCATCAATAGGAGTCAATAAGGCGATTTCTGAGCCCTCAGTCACAGATATTTCTATACTGTCACTGTAATTTAAAAATTGAAATAATGTTTCTAATTCATGATAACCATCTTCTCTTTTTCCTACGACATGTAAAAATAAGTTAAGTTTAGCGGGAGACGGAAATTGAAATGTTTTGCCAGTGTATTTGTTCATATGGTTACTTTAATTCAGGTAATAAAAAACGTTAATCATTAGGTTTACTCAGTAAAGGACCAGTTTTTAATTGAAATTTTTATTAACAGATCTTCTTTCTTTATCGTTAATTGAGTTGCCATGCTGATATCATTAAAGGGGCGGTAGTTATGGTAGTTAATTTTCCAAGTTGTATTGTGATACTCACTAGACATACTTATGGGTAACTGTGTTTTGGCATCTATTTTTAGTTCATCGCTCTGATTGAACGGTATGCCTTTTATCCAAAAAACTAAAGCTTCCGTTGGTAAAATTAGCCCCGTAAGTGAATAAATTAATTCAGACAAATTTGTTCCTTGGTACTCTTTACCATCTACTTGAATCAAATGTTGCTTTTTATTTGATATCAACTGAAGTACATTCATGCCCAAATAACTGGTTAAATTTAATTCTTGTGTATCTTTATTTTCATTTACTTGCCAAGTAATAGTGGCACTTTCACGTTTATTTGTTGATTCAATTTGTTGGATAAACGCTATTTTTCCTTGTAGTTGCCATTGCTGTTGATTTTTCAATTGTTCAGTTCTTTGCTCAAAGGTTACAAGTTGCAGGGGGGAATTGGGTGTTGAGTTTGGTTTGTTAGCACAGCCAGATAATATGATGCTAATGGAGAGCACTAAAGGAAGTAATAAAGCGTATAATGATGAGTTTGATGTTTTCATTTGTTCTAGCGCCACTGAGATGAGGCTAGTATTGGAACACAGCAATTTAGCCAATTCAACTGTTGAACTTATTTTTACTCATTGGTTATGTCTTTAAATTTGGTGAATTATTTTGTAAAATATATATTCATTACCGTGATTTTTGTCACAGATCATATTTTAAAAACGGTGTTTGCAGTATAGTTACACTGTTAATAAGTAAAATATCAATAGGTTTATTACATTGTCCATAGTTGCTGTTGGAATTAATCACAAAACTGCTCCTGTCGCGGTAAGAGAAAAAATTTCTTTTAACCCCGATAGGCTTTCGGTTGCCTTAAAAGAAATGTTATCGGCAGTACAATGCCGTGAAGTTGCTATTTTATCTACTTGTAATAGAACTGAGCTTTATATTGTTCAAGAGGGTGATGTTAAAATAACCCAAGAGCGTTTGGTGCAGTGGTTAGAGAGTTATCACAATGTACCTGCTTCTATCATTTTACCCAGCCTTTATTGGCACCAAGATCAACAAGCGGTTAATCATATGATGCGGGTAGCGTGTGGTCTTGATTCGTTAGTATTGGGTGAACCCCAAATTTTAGGGCAAATGAAACAAGCATATAGTCAAGCCAAAGCAGCTGGTTCAATGGCTTTGGTGATGGACAGGCTTTTTCAACGTACTTTTGGTGTTGCTAAACAAGTACGTACAGAAACAGAAATTGGAGCTAGTGCGGTTTCTGTTGCTTTTGCTAGTGTGAACTTAGCGAAACATATTTTTGCCAGTCTTAATAAAACCAAGGTTCTGCTTGTGGGCGCAGGAGAAACCATTGAACTAGTCGCTAAACATTTGTATGAAAACAATGTTGGTAAAATCACAGTGGCTAATCGCACCATTGAGCGTGCGACAAAAATGGCGAAACAAATTGGTGCAGAAGTGATTACACTCGCACAAATTCCCGAACATATGAGTCAAGCTGATATTGTTATTAGCTCTACAGGGTCTACTTTGCCTATTATTGGTAAGGGTATGGTAGAGAAAGCATTAACTAAACGACGTCATCAACCTATTTTTATGGTTGATTTAGCTGTACCACGAGATATTGAAGAACAAGTGGGCGATTTAGATGATGTGTTCTTATATACCGTTGATGATTTGCAAAGTATTATCGCGCAAAACCTTGAAAATCGCCGAAAAGCAGCGGTTGAAGCAGAAAGTATTGTTAACAAACAATCTGGTAGCTTTATGTCATGGCTGCGAGGTTTAAATACACAAGATACGGTTATTAATTTTAGAAAACAGTCTCTGAATGAACGAGATCAATTACTAGAAAAAGCCTTAATACAGTTGAAAAACGGTAAAAATCCAGAAGCTGTTGTAGGAGAGTTAGCTACTAAGTTAACTAACAAGTTTATGCATGCTCCAACAAGCGCTTTGCAGTCAGCTGCTCAAGGCGGTGAACTAGATAAATTAATTTATCTTCGTGATATTTTTAATATTGACGATCCAGATTAGCTTATTTAAACAGTTAATATGAGTTATCTATACATATAACTCATATTAAAAGCTATTTAAACCTGCAATAAAATCAAATACTATTGACTATAAACTAGCAGCTGTAGAAAAATAATGGCTGTGCTAGAATAACGTTAATTTAATTTCCCTAGTTTAATTACTCCTTTTAAAAAGATATTTTAATGAAATCGTCCGTTTATCAAAAACTTGAAGCTTTAGCTGAACGCTTTGAAGAAGTTCAAGCCTTATTATCTGATCCTGACACTATTAGTGACCAAGACAAATTTCGCGCATTATCTCAAGAATTCAAACGCTTAGATGAAGTGACTACAGTGTTCCATAATTATCAAAGCGCTGAAGATGATTTTGCTACGGCAGAATTAATGCTTAAGGATGATGATCCTGATATGAGAGAAATGGCGCAAGAAGAGTTCAAAGAGGCTAAAAAAGCAGTTGCTGATTTGTCTGATGAACTACAAATTTTATTATTGCCACGTGATCCTAATGACGACAATAACTGTTTTGTTGAAATTCGTGCTGGTGCTGGTGGTGACGAAGCCGCTATTTTTGCTGGTGATTTATTTAGAATGTACAGCCGTTATGCAGAAAAGCAAGGTTGGAAAGTGGAAGTAATGAATTCCAATGAAAGTGAACAGGGCGGTTATAAAGAGTTGATTATAAAAATCAATGGTGAAGGCGTATACGGACAAATGAAATTTGAATCTGGTGGACATCGAGTACAACGTGTACCTGAAACTGAATCTCAAGGTCGTGTACATACCTCTGCATGTACTGTGGTTGTTATGCCTGAAATTCCAGAATCACAGGCGATTGAAATCAATAAAGCTGATTTAAAAGTTGATACATTTCGTGCATCGGGTGCGGGTGGTCAACACGTTAACAAAACTGATTCTGCTATTCGTATTACGCATATCCCATCGGGTGTTGTGGTTGAGTGTCAAGACCAGCGTTCACAACATAAAAACCGTGCTCAAGCTATGTCTGTACTGCAAGCCAGATTGCAACAAGCAGAAGATGAAAAACGTCGTAGCGAAGAAGAATCTTCTCGTCGTAATTTAGTGGCAAGTGGTGACCGTTCTGAGCGCATTCGTACTTATAACTTTCCACAGGGTCGCATGAGTGATCATCGTATCAATTTAACACTGTATCGTTTAAATGAAATAATGGAAGGTAATTTACAACTGATTATGGAGCCAATTATGCAAGAGAACCAAACAGATTTATTGGCTGAATTGGCTGAACAACATTAATCTTTGGGCGCATAAATAAATAGAGAGTAGTACCTTGTCTTCACAAGAACATAGGCTTCGATTAATCGGTGATAATTCAATCGCTAATTTACTTATTCAAGGTCAACACTTATTACAAGCAACGTCAGATAGCGCTAAACTTGATGTTGAAATTTTATTATGTTTTGTGCTTGAGGAAGAACGTAGTTACTTGCTCACTTGGCCTGAAAAGTTGCTTGGTGATGAACAGTTGCATAATTTTTTACAATTGCTTGTACGGCGTATTCAAGGTGAACCAATTGCCTATATCGTTGGTATGAAAGAGTTTTGGTCACTGCCATTGGCAGTATCTAAAGCTACACTTATTCCCCGACCAGATACCGAAACTTTAGTTGAATTAGTGTTGGAACAATATAGTAGCCGTAAAAATATCAATTGTCTTGACTTAGGTACTGGCACTGGTGCTATTGCTTTAGCATTGGCAAGTGAAAACCCTACTTGGCATATTGATGCAGTTGATTTTAATATTGATGCGGTAAAGCTTGCGCTAAGTAATGCTAGGAAATGTAAGTTAGAACAAGTTAATATTTTTCAAAGTGATTGGTTTTCTCAAGTAGATATAAATAAAAAATATGATTTAATCGTATCAAATCCACCTTATATTGATAGTGAAGATAAACATTTACAACAGGGTGATGTTCAATTTGAACCAGCATCAGCATTGATTGCGAATGATGGGGGCCTAGCAGACATAAAACAAATTGCTAAATTATCGAGCCGCTTTTTAACTTCGCAAGGTCAATTGTTTTTTGAGCATGGTTTTGAACAAGGTGATGCAGTTCGCAACATATTAATAAGTACAGGATTTAAACATCCTAAAACAGAGCAAGATTTAAATGGCCATGATCGAATTACTTGGGCAATTTTTTCTTGAAAATTAAATTTAATGATAAAAACTGGAGTCAATAGTGTTTAAGCACCTACATATGACGTTAGCTGTACTGAGTATAAGCTTGTTTACTTTGCGATTTATTTGGACGTTAATGCATTCAGCTAAATTACAAGCAAAATGGGTAAAAATCACCCCACATATTGTTGATACATTTTTGTTAGCTATAGGGGTATTAATGGCAGTACAATATGCCATTAACCCCATGGAACAATTATGGTTGGGTGAAAAAATAATAGCCATTTTTGCATATATTTTTACAGGCTATTATACGTTAAAACTTGCCAGAAATAAGACAATGCAAATTATTGGTTACTTAGGGGCTATGGGGTGGATAATGTTAATTGTTCGATTAGCCATGACACGCGAACCACTTTTTTTCGTATAAATATCTAAAATAGTTAAATAGAAAAAGTTTTATTTAATTAAACATAACTTATTGAATTTAATTTACTATAAATATGGACCATTAATTTAAAATTTATGAATACATTGTTGCTATCTGAACTTCAATCCCAAGAAAAAGATTTATTACAAACACTTGTGCTACTTGAAGAGGCCGTTTTTAGTGTCTCTTCAGGTGATGTCGACAATAATGAATTATCATTTGATGGTTTAGCATTAATTATTGCTCAGTGCCAAGCTGTAATAGCTGATATTGAATCACCACTAGAACAAGCTGAAGTATTGATGAATGAATTGTATTACCAGCATTTATTTATTGATAACCATAAAATACATTGGCCAATCAGTGCATTTAAAGTAGCTTTAAGCTTAAATCAACGCTTAATGTCACCCATAGTGAAAGCTGTGATAGTGTGTGAAATAATAAATGCTTGTGGCTTTAATTCCGATTTGGTGTTTGTACCTAACAATGTCATGGTACGCCTTTGTTGTGATGATCAATATGCGATTATTTTTGATGCCGTAACAGGAGAGTCACTAGATTGGTACGAGCTTGATCAGCGTCTTGAAGAGTTAGAAGGCGATCCTAGCTTACATGATTTTACTAGCATGAATAGGCAAGCTATTTTTGTTGAATATTTAAGCTTATTAAAAAGCACGTTAATTCGAGAACAAGCATTTGAACAAGCATTATTGTGTGTTGATGTATTATTGTCATTAAATCCTGACGATCCTATGCAACGTCGTGATCGTGGTTTTTTGCTTCATCAGTTAGATTGCTTTAAAGTAGCGGTAGATGATTATCGTTATTTTGTTGAAAAATGCCCAAAAGATCCAGCAGCAAAGTTGTTAAAAATTCAACTAGATAACATAACGTTAAATGATCCCACCTTCCATTAGTATCATCATTAATATACGTAAAAGTGTAAAAATGAAGTTCAGGAATAATAAATAAAAATAATAGGAAAATAGATGTCTGCACCATTGGCTATGCCATTAATCACGAATGATGCTGCCGTATTAGGTATACTTTCATTATTATTAGGCTTTGTGTTTTATAGTTCAAACAGCCAACACCCTGTTTGGAAAAAGTTTTATCAATATGTACCAGCACTACTGATGTGTTATTTGCTACCATCATTATTAAATACCTTTGGTATTGTAAGTGCAAAAGTAAGCCAAGTTGATGAGGTAGCAAAATATTATTTACTGCCCGCTTGCTTGGTGTTATTAACTTTAAGCATTGATCTTAAAGCTATTGCTGCTCTGGGTAATAAAGCTATTATTATGTTTCTTACGGGTACGATTGGTGTTGTTATTGGTGGTCCTATCGCACTGTTAATTGTATCTGTAATTTGGCCTGATTTATTAGGTGTTACAGGCCCTGATGCAGTATGGCGTGGTATGGCTGCACTTGCTGGTAGCTGGATTGGCGGTGGTGCTAATATGCTAGCCATGAAGGAGATTTACGGTGCCGATGGCAAAATTTTTACTATTATGGTCACGGTTGATATTGTTATAGCTAACTTATGGATGGCTTGTTTGCTTTATTTTGCTGCAAACCATAAACGCATTGATGCTAAAAGTGGCGCCGATACTTCTGGTATTGATAAGCTTATTAATAAAGTTGAAGCATTTGAGCGAGACCATGCAAGACGGCCAGAATTGAAAGATTTTATGTTCATTATTGCAATTGGTTTCGGTGCTGCTGGTATGGCTCATTTAGCTGCTGATTATTTAGTGCCATTTTTCAAAATTAATTACCCAGCATTAGAAAAATTCAGTCTACACAGTAAATTATTTTGGATTATCGTTTTAGTGACAACCATCGGGTTAATACTCTCTTTTACTAAAGTTAGACAACTCGAATCGGTTGGTGCATCTAAAATAGGTAGCAGTTTTCTATATATTCTAGTCGCAACGATTGGTTTGCATATGGATATTACACAAATAGTTGAAGCACCTAAATATGTACTTATTGGATTAATATGGATGGTTATTCACGTTGTATTACTGTTCATCGTAGGTCGAATAATCAAAGCACCTATTTTTTACTTGGCGGTTGGTAGTAAAGCAAATATTGGCGGTGCAGCATCGGCACCTGTTATTGCTTCAGCGTTCCATCCTTCATTAGCACCTGTTGGTGTGTTGTTAGCGGTATTAGGTTATGCATTGGGTACCTATATGGCATGGATATGTGGACAGTTGTTACGAATTATTGGTAGCTAGCATTTGTGAATTTGTTTTAGGAACATGAAATAGGAAAGATTATGACAATAAAATCAGTGTTAGTGAATGGTATTGAAGTTGCCAATGATAAGCCGTTTGTACTTTTTGGTGGTATGAATGTGCTTGAGTCACGAGACTTGGCGATGAAAATTGCCGAACATTATGTACAAGTAACACAAAAATTAAATATTCCCTATGTATTTAAAGCATCGTTTGATAAAGCCAACCGATCGTCAGTGCATTCTTACCGAGGACCAGGGCTTGATGAAGGGCTAAAAATATTTGAAGAAATTAAGTCAACTTTTAATGTACCTGTAATTACCGATGTTCATGAACCTTATCAAGCACAAGCTGTAAGTGAAGTGGTTGATGTTATTCAATTACCTGCATTCCTTGCCAGACAAACAGACTTAGTAGTTGCAATGGCTAAAACGGGGGCAGTGATTAATGTTAAAAAGCCACAGTTTTTGGCTGCTCATGAAATGAAGCATATTATTAATAAATTTGCTGAAGCTGGTAATGAAAATATTATTTTGTGTGAACGAGGAAGTTGTTATGGTTACAACAATTTAGTAGTAGACATGCTAGCTATGGATGAAATGCGTCACTACGCACCTGTCATTTTTGATGCGACACATTCGCTGCAAAAACCTGGAGGTCGCAGTGATAGCGCAGATGGAAGAAGAGCACAAGCAGCACAATTGACTCGCAGTGGTATGGCTATTGGTATTGCTGGCTTGTTCATTGAGGCGCACCCTGATCCAACAGTTGCTAAGTGTGATGGTCCTTGTGCACTTCCGCTTGATAAACTTGAACCATATTTAATTCAAATGAAAGCTATTGATGATTTAGTTAAAGGGTTTGAGCCTTTAATAACAGAATAGTAAAAAAGGGGGGAAGCTTTAAAAGTCAAGGGGCGTAATACCTAAGTATTGCGCCCCTTACTGATTTAAATGTGCGAGCATTTATTGAAATGGGTTATTCACTAACAAGCATAGCTTTGTTTAATGTGATTTTTTGATCTTTATCTGTTGCTTTATGTTGCATAGCTATCATGCTTTTAGCATTATTTTGTGCTGAGTTATGAGCAATGTTTATGCTAGAAAACGTTAATGCTATGTCATTTTGTGCTAGGTTAATAAAATTCTCATGTTTAATTGGCTCTGCTTTTAGTAATTCTGTTGATTGAGCAATTGAAGCTATACCAGTTGCAAAGTAAACCATAACGAGAGATGTTGCTAAAATCACTAATTTGTATAAGTATATAGTAATGTTTTTCATAAGATTATTCCTGTTTGACCTAATAATAATTTTTGTTTACGCCGTTATTTAGACGATAGATTTATTAGGACCTTTTCTCGCGCTTGTTCTTTTTTGAAAAATATAAGCTGTGGGTTGGGGGACACAGCTTATATTATGTTTTCTAGAACCTTGAGATGATGTCCTTCATCTACGGTGGCTATAATACGTAAAAATATTTGAAATTAAAAACGACAAATAATAATGTTATTCATTAGAAAAACTAATGGTAAATTGTTATGCTATGTTTTTGATTTTATATGCAGTTAGTTTGATTTTTATAAAAAAGGAATAAATGTAACTTGGCCAGTAGATTACCACCATTAAACGCATTGCGAGCATTTGAAGCATCAGCTAGACAGTTGAGCTTTACCCGCGCTGCTGAAGAATTATTTGTAACTCAAGCAGCGGTCAGCCATCAAATTAAAGCATTGGAAGACCATTTAGGCATAAAATTGTTTATGCGAAAAAATCGTTCTTTATTACTTACTGAAGAAGGGCAGTCGTATTACCTCGATATAAAAGGTATTTTTAATTCTCTTTATGAAGCAACAGAAAAATTATTAGCGCGTGGTGCGAAAGGCGCTATTACGGTAAGTTCACAAGCAAGCTTTGCGATTCAGTGGTTGGTACCTAGGTTAAGCGCTTTTAATGCGTTGCATCCTGATATAGATGTTAGAATAAAGGCGGTAGATCAAGCGGAGAACTCATTAACAGAAGATGTGGATGTAGCTATATATTACGGGCGAGGCCGATGGCCTAATATTCATGCTGATAAGCTACATACAGAGTATTTAATTCCCGTTTGTTCCCCATTACTTATGCAAGAAGGAGCGGCTAATGGTAAACCACCATTACGTTCTTTAGATGATTTACAACACCATACTTTGCTTCATGATACATCACGAAAAGACTGGAAACGCTGGTTTAAACAAGTTGGAGTTAAAGGTGGGAATGTTAATCATGGCCCCATATTTAGCCACTCGGCTATGGTAGTTCAAGCGGCTTTATACGGGCAGGGGGTAGCATTAGCCTATAGTGTGCTAGCAAAACCTGATATTGATTCTGGTCGCTTGATTTGTCCATTTAACGATGTACTTGTCAGTAAAAACGCTTATTTTGTGGTTTGTCGAGAGGTGCAGAAAGATATTGGAAAAATTGAAGCGTTTAGAGATTGGTTACTTGATATGGTTGCCTCAGAGCAAGAGCAAGTAAAGGATGGTCAAATAACATAATTAATTGTAATAGTTTTTTGAATTTTTATACTAGTATAACTTTATTATGTAGCACCCATTTTCGCAAAATAGCAGGCACTTATGATCACCAAAATAGAAAATAAGGTAGAAAATCCTATCGCCCAGATTATTTTTGCTCATGGTGCTGGTGCAGATATGCATCATGGCTTTATGACACAAATAACGTATTTATTAAATAAAATTAATATCAATGTTTTACGGTTTAATTTCCCATATATGGATAAGCGTTTGACGCTAGGAAAACGTTATCCACCTGATAGAATGCCTAAATTGCTTGCGTGTTATAAGCAAGTTGTTAATGAATTGATGTTAATGGAAGATATAAAACATCTACCAATGTTTATTGGCGGAAAATCAATGGGATCGCGTGTTGCTGCAACACTTGCTAGTGATACAGATATTTACCCCTTGATACAAGGAGTATTTTGTTTGGGCTATCCTTTTCATCCCACGAATAAACCTGATAAATTGCGTTTAGAACCATTACAAGATACCTGTAAACCTGTTCTTATTGTACAAGGAGAACGTGATTCATTAGGCTCTCAACTTGAAATTGTAGGCTATAATATTTCACATCTTTGTCGATGCTTTTTCTTAAAAGATGGTGACCACAGTTTAAAACCTAGAGTAAAATCAGGATTCACCCATGCCCAACATATGGAAAGTGCAGTTAACGCGATAAAGTTATTTATTCAGGAACATAATACAAATGCAGCAACCAATATCTAATAAAACACAAACACAACAGCGTAACGGCATCATAAAATATTTAATGGTATTTGTTGGCGTTAGCGGTTGCTTTTCTGTACTATTCGGCGCTTGGCTTGCGCATGCTGGGTTGTCTTTACCTGTTAACGTGCAATTAACTTTAAAAACAGCGTTGCAATATCAGTTATTACATACATTAGCGTTGCTCATTGTGCTGGTATGGGCTACAACGCGCTTATCAACCAATAGTTCTTGTAAATTATTGTTCGCTGTTTGTATCGCTTTTGCAATTGGTATTTTGTGTTTTAGCGTAAGTATTTATATTAAAACATTTTTCAGCATTACCATTATCGGTAAGCTAACTCCCATTGGTGGAATATCATTAGCAGTTGCTTGGCTGCTTTTGTCAATTGAAGGTAAAAGAAATTTATGACTGCTATTGTTTTGTATTGTCGTCCAGGCTTTGAAAAAGAGTGTGGTGCCGAAATTCAAGAAAAAGCTTCTTGGAATGAAATGTACGGTTATCTGGAATTGAAAAAAAATCAAGGCTTGGTGTTTTTTCATTTACATGATCCCGCCCATGGTGAAGCGTTAATAAAAAAACTACCATTAAAACGACTGATTTTTACACGTCAGTGGTTTGTTACCTTAAATGAAAAAATTGATTTACCTGATTACAACCGGGTTGAAGCCATTGTTGAGTCACTTGGTAGCGACTGGCAATATGATGATTTACGCATGGAAACGCCAGATACTAATGATGGTAAGGAATTAAGTAAATTCTGTCGTAAATTAGCGGTACCTTTACGCCAAGGACTACGTAAAGCTAATATTCTCACCAGTAAAAAAGAGGTTTTTAATGCAAGCCAAGGTGGTGCCGTATTGCACGCGCTGTTTTTATCTGGGCAAGAGGTTATTTTAGGCTTTTCATTTGCACATAATAGCTCTCCCCATGTAATGGGAATTCCACGACTTAAATTTCCAAGTCAAGCGCCGAGTCGCTCAACCTTAAAGCTTGACGAAGCCTTTTTATATTTTATTCCGCGTGATGAATGGGATGATCGTTTAACCTCTGGCATGAATGCCGTGGATTTAGGCTCCGCGCCTGGTGGCTGGACCTATCAACTCGTACGCAGAGGAATGATGGTAACCGCTATTGATAATGGCCCTATGGCTGAATCTTTGATGGAAACAGGGCAGGTTAAACATAAAATGATGGACGGTTTTAAATATGTGCCCATGAAGAAAAATGTTTATTGGCTAGTATGCGACATGATTGAAAAACCACAACGTGTTGCTAAATTAATGAGTGAATGGTTGTTAAATGGCGATTGCAAAGAAGCTATATTTAATTTGAAATTACCAATGAAAGGCCGTTATCAGCAAGTTAATGAAGATCTACAAAGTATCAAGGATGCATTTAGCGAACATAAAGTAAAGTATGAACTATATGCCAAACATTTGTATTATGATCGCGAAGAAGTCACGGTGCATGCAAGATTAATTTAGTGGCTTTGCCGAAGTTTTTGTAGAAGTTAATGAGTGTATAATAATAAAGGGTTGCGCATATTGAATTATTCGCACCCCTTACTTTTATCATTTAATTACGGTTTTATAAACGCTCTAAAAGTGCTTCTGTAAAATCGGTTGTTCCGTGTGTACCACCTAAATCACGTGTTGCGCGATCGCCACTGGCTATAACGTCAATCAGTGCATTTCTGATTTTATCTGCTTTATCACTCATTTCTAAATATTCTAGCATTTGTAATGCCGCTAAAATAACAGAAGTAGGATTGGCTATGTTTTTACCTGCAATATCAGGTGCGCTGCCATGAACTGCTTCAAAAATAGCACAATCTTCACCAATGTTTGCGCCTGGCGCCATACCTAAGCCACCTACTAAACCAGCACAAAGATCAGACAAAATATCACCAAAAAGGTTAGTAGTAACAATAACGTCAAACTGTTCAGGATTCATTACTAATTGCATACAGCAATTATCAACAATCATTTCTGTTGACTCAATGTCAGGGTAACGTTGTGCTACTTCACGAGCAACTTTTAAAAATAGACCTGATGTAGATTTTAAAATATTTGCTTTATGAACAGCTGTAACTTTTTTACGACCTTCTTTGCGAGCAGTTTCATAGGCAAAGGTTAAAATCTTTTCTGCGCCTTCACGAGTAATAATACTCATTGCTTCTGCTTGGGTGCCATCTTCTGATGTATTTTGTCCTGCACCTGAATACATACCTTGAGTATTTTCTCGAACAGTTAAAATATCAATATTTTCATAACGTGCTTTAGTCCCTTTAAAAGATAGCACAGGACGCAAATTTGCATATAAATTAAACTGTTTACGTAATGTCACATTAATCGATGTAAAGCCTTCACCAACAGGTGTTGTTAAAGGACCTTTTAATGTAATTTTGTTTTTTTCGATAAGATCAATAGTTTCTTGTGGTACTAATTCACCATGATTTTCTAACGCAGTTAACCCTGCATCAGCAAATTCATAATTGAAGTCGCAACCAGCTTTATCTAATACTTTAAGGGTTGCATCAATAATGCTTGGGCCAATTCCGTCGCCAGGAATTACTGTGATAGTTTGCTTGGTCATATTCTATGCCTTGTGAGAGAAGAAAGAGTTTACTTTTAATTTAAATAGTTTTAATAAAATAATTTAACTTTACCGTTTTTATAACGGTTAATAGCAGTTTAACATTTACTTAGTGTCTTACGGCACGCTTTATATCATGTAAGTGTTTATCAAACGTATTCAACATATTTATTTATAACATTTTTATGATGAATAGTTGATTATTCCGTCTGCTTAACGATTTTAGATGGTTCCTTAGGGGGTATCAAGGTTACTTTAGTCTATAGCTAAAGCTCTTTAAGCTATCAGCAGGTTTCTTGAATATTGATATGGATTACTCATGATGATAGCTAAGTTGTGAACGTGATTATCATGGTTTGGTATTATTGATAGTTTTCAATTATTCGCCAATTTTTAGGGTAGTTATCACCCAAGCCTATTTCTTTTAGCACATCGTTTATAAATAATAAAAAAGTGCATTCATCTTGGGTTGTTATTCCATCAGATTTAACATGTTGGGTACGGTAAAACATTACCTGAAATTTATTATTATCAACCTTCTTAGCTTCGGTAATATCTGGGCTACCCAGCTCTTTAATTGCTTGTTCAAAAGTGAATTGTTCAAGTTGTAGCTTTGCGATAAATTGCTTGTTATAAGCTTCTCTGTCTTCCCAATGCATTTTGTCAGGGCTGTCATCATAAAACGACATTACAAGTAAAACAAAAATACCGTAAGCTGCCAAAGCAAGAAATATACGGGTGATAACCTTTTTATTCATTTTTGCTCTCTAAGGTTTTATATTGTTAATGAAATGATAACCAGTTGTAGGTTAGTTTTAAAGAACTTATTGTAGTTTTATGTCTGGTTTGATTCATTATTCTAAAATTTGTTGAGCTGTTGTTTGTTCTAACCTGATATCTTTAAGATTAAAACCCAGTGGAATATTTTGTTTTAGTGTCAGTAGTTTCCTACTGAGTGTTATTTGTTCTCTGCTAGCGATTAATTTCTCATGTATTGAGGGTTTAATATTGTCGCTTTTTAAAATGGCGCCGAGCGAACCGAATTCATTTAGTAAACTTGCTGCGGTTATTTGTCCTATACCTGACACACCAGGGATTTTATTAGTATTGTCGCCTGTTAATGTCCATAAATCGACTAATTGAGCTGGTTTTATATCAAATTTATCTTTAACGTAATTTTCATCTAAATAACGACGATTAAAATAGTCATAAACATAAATATGAGGACTTAAGAGTGATAAGAAGCCTTTGTCTGTAGAGATAATGGTGACATTTTGCCCATGTAATGCCATTTTAGTCGCTAAGGTTGCAATAAGATCGTCTGCTTCGTCTTCTTCAGACAGTAATGAGTCAACACTGAATTGAAAAAATGCATCTTGTATATTTGACAGTTCATTAGCCAAATGGGCAGGCATTTTTTTACGACCTTTTTTGTAATCGGGGTAAAGCTTGTTGCGCCAGCAAGGATTTTGACTATCAAATACAGCAAGTGCATGACTAGGTTGTACTTGTTTTAGTATATTCTCTAAAGCTTTAGCGCAAGCTTGTTGCGTATTAAATAAAACTTGTTGTTGTGTTTTTTCTGCGAGCTCACCATTAAGTTGTTCCTTACTTTGAATAAAGGGGCGCTCTTGTACTGCATAGATGCGTCGAATTAAATTTAACGCATCAATTAATACTAAATGAACTGACATCTTTATGTCTCAATTACTTGATAGCACGGTATATATTTGCTTCCTGGTAGCTTCATTCGTTGTTGGCTAACAAAAGAAGCAAGCAATTTATCCATTAATACCATGATTTTTTTGTCACCAGATATTTGAAAGGGTCCATGCTCTCTTATGGCTTTTATACCACTCGACTTTACATTGCCTGCAACAATACCAGAAAATACCCTGCGTAAATTTGCAGCTAATTCTGCCGTGGAAACATTATGGCTAATGTCTAATTCAGACATATTTTTATGATTTGGTTCAAAGGGGTGCTGAAAGTCATGTTCAATGGCTAAAGACCAGTTAAAATGAAAGGCATCGCCTGTTTCTTTACGGTAGGCAAGCACATCTTCTAATGTATGAGACATGACTTGAGCAACTTGCTCTGCATCATCAATAATTATTTTATAAAGGCTTTGTGCTTTGCTACCTAATGTTGCACCAATAAATGCATCTATTTCAGTAAAATATGCACTAGCACTTTGAGGCCCTGTTAAAATAATGGGGAAGACTTGGTTTTGGTTTTCTGTATTTAATAAAATACCTAAAATATACAATAGTTCTTCTGCAGTTCCAGCTCCGCCAGGAAAAATGATTATGCCATGTGACATTCTAACAAAAGCTTCTAAACGTTTTTCAATATCAGGCATAATGATCAGTTCATTTACTATGGCATTAGGTGGCTCAGCAGCGATGATACTTGGCTCTGTTAAACCTAAATATCTACCTTCTTTATTACGTTGTTTAGCATGACCAATAGTGGCGCCTTTCATTGGGCCTTTCATTGCACCAGGACCACAACCTGTACATATATTAAAGTCGCGTAGTCCTAATTGGTAGCCCACTGCTTTAGTGTATTTATATTCATTTTCTTTTATTGAATGGCCACCCCAACAGGTAATTAAACGTGGTTTTGTTTCGGGCAAAATGGCATTAGCATTTCTTAATATTCCAAAAGTGGCATCGGTTAATGAACCAGGCACACAGAGCCGTTTTTGATCACTGTTATTAATAAATAGAATATCACGTAAAACGGCAGATAAATGTTCACGAATACCTCGAATGATCTTACCATCTACAAAAGCATGCTTGGGAGCGTTTTTAAGATCTATTTTTACACCGCGTTCTCGTCTGAGTACTTCAATGGAAAATTCTTTATGTTGTTGATATATTACTTCTGCATCGTCGGTATGGCTTCCTGCATTGAGCACAGCAAGCGAACAATTTCGATAGAGGTTGTAAAGCTCGCTTGTTGATGATTGTTGTAATTGATCTACTTCTGCTTGCGACAGAATATTCATATTTCCTACAGGGTTGAGCTGAGTATGCATATTGAATCTCTTCTGTTAAAACGATAATGTTACCAAGTATGGGGTAATATTTTTCACTAACACTTACTTTTTACTAATGACGCATTATTAAAAGTATATTACTTGGTTCTTTCCTTGTGCTTTCGCTTTATACATTGCTTCATCAGCACGTTCAAAAGCAGTATGAATATTATCTTCTTTAGTGATATGTGTGACGCCAATAGATAAGGTGATACTAACTTTATTATTTTTGAATTTAAAAGGTAATCGCGCAATATCTTTATTTATTGAGTTAAGCTCTTTTATTAATTCTGCTTCTTTTTTTCGGGTATAAACAAGTACAAATTCTTCGCCGCCATATCGGGCAACAAATGCATCTTTACTAACTTTCTTTTGTATTGAGCTGGCTATTACTTGTAGTGTTTTATCACCTGCCGTATGACCATAATTATCATTAATTTTTTTAAAGTCATCTACATCAATAACTGCAAGCGCTAGGTCAAATGGTTGATGATGAAAACGAACCATAGATTGAGTAAAGTATTCATCAAAAGCGGCTCGATTACTTAATTTTGTTAACGCATCAATCATACTTTTACGTTGTTGTTCAGCAAGTTTTTTTTCAAATTTTTGACTTTGTTCTTCAAGCTTTCTAACTTTTTCAGCCATGTCATTTAATTGATTAGATAGGAACTGCTGGTTTTGTTGCTCAAATAGCGCTTTCTTTTCAAGTGTTGCTTTTATGCTGCCTAATTTATCGCTTATGTCTGCTTTTACTTGTTCTGCTGATATGGCTTGTTCTACAGAATCCGTCATATCTGACAATTGTTTTTGTAGTTTTACATTGATTTTATTGTTTGTATTTTGTGCTTTTTCACAAGAAGACAGTGTATTGGTAACAGCACATTGTACCGTTGTTAACGTTTCATTTAATGAGTTTAAAAAATTTGTTGCGCTATTTCGCTCTCTTTGTAAGTCAGCAACAATAACATCAAATATTTCAATAAAATGTTGTAATACCTCATCACTTGATGTGTCTTTTAATAGTTTTTTATGAATCGCGAGTAATTCTTGGGTATATTGAGTTGATAAATGCAATTTGTTTAAACAATTTGATATTTGTTTTATTAACGCATTATTGACAGCTGATGAGTTGTTTTTTGGTGCTTCGATGTTTGGAATTGTTGTGAAAGAATCATCATTTGAAGTTTCAGCTTTTGCTTGTAACACAACATTATAAAACTCTAGCAATTGGCTTAACAATGGCGTGTATTGAGTTAAACTTTCTTTAGTTGATTGGCTTTGTGATAGTAATTTGCGTAACTTCCGACGTAAATCATTAGATAAGCCCTTTACTTTTTGTAAATTGTGGCCTGCATTATTAAATTGTTGATGCAACTGTGTCAGGTTTTGTGCATTTTCTATACTATGTTTTTGCAGTAGTTTTGATATTTCGTTTATTTTTAATTCAATATCTGCTGCAGGTGCTGATGTTGTTAATAAACCGCGAAGTTGAGCTAAGCGATTATCTAACTTAATATCTATACCTTTTGAAACTTGAGATAGCTTATTAATAAATTCTATTAACATACTCGATTGGCTTTTGAAGTCCTCTTCAAGCGATGCCCGAGAAGCTATTGCTGCATTAAGTTTGCTTTGTAATGCTTGTGACTGATTGTCAGCAACAGTTTTAGTACTCATATTCCAAGGTGATCCTTATCTTATCATCTATCTATATTAAGCTGTATAACACTTATTCTCATGGCTGATAATTTACAGTAATATCAGGAGTATAATCAATACAATTGTGATAATTAATATATTTATGTGAGAAAATATTGACTAGAACAAGCTTTTTCCTTACTTAAAGTTGTTTTACTCGCTAAACTATAACAATCTTATTAATTACCCTAAAGGAAGTTTAGTTGACAATGGCAAAAATATCCCTTTTATTTCGAATCTTTTCAGTGTTAATTTTTACGTTTTCTGCGGTAAACATCAAAGCTAATGTGATGGTAGATATCTCTATTGTCAATCCTCAACACCATTATGCCAACGTCAGTATTGAATTTGACAAAGTTAATACTGCCCACGCTAACTTTCACTTACCTACTTGGCGTACAGGTAGATATGAAATTATCAATCTTGCTAATGGTATTCGTGAGTTCTCCGCTGTTGATAGTAAAGGTAATACGCTTGAATGGCTGAAGGTAGATAAAGATACCTGGCAAGTGAAAAATACATTAGATAAAAAAATTACTCTCAGTTACCAAGTATATGCTAATCAACTTGGGCAAAGAACACGTCATATTGATGATAGTCATGCCTTTTTAGATGCTTCAACAGTGGTGATGTACCACGATGACTTTAGAAACGATAAGCATATTATTGATTTACATGTGCCTAAAAAATGGCGTAGTGTGTCTGGACTTGAAACGGGTAAAAATTCATTTTTTTCAGCACGTAAAAAACATCAATTTATTGCACAAAACTACGATGTGTTAGTTGATTCACCCATTGAAACAGGTATCAATGAGCATCATCAATTTAGTGTTGAAGGCCGTGATTATGAATTAGTTATTTGGGGCAAGGGTAATTACGATAGTGCTAAAATGGTAGCTGATTTAAAAGTATTAGTACAACAAAGTAAGCATATTTGGCATGACTATCCTTTTAAACGCTATGTTTTTATGGTGCATGCAACGAGTGGAGCACGTGGTGCAACAGAGCATTTAAATTCAACAATTATTCAAACATCTCGCTTTAAATTTTCACAGCGAAAAGATTACTTACGTTTTCTTTCAACAGCAGCTCATGAATTTGTGCATACGTGGAATGTAAAACAGTATCGCCCTAAAGGGTTAGTTCCTTATGATTATCAGCATGAAAATTATTCAACATTACTTTGGTTGAGTGAGGGGTCTACGAGTTATTTACAAAACCAACTGTTATTGCGTGGCGAGTTAATGTCTAGCACTGAGTTTCTTGATAACCTAGCAACCCGTATAACGGGGTACCTTCATAAACAAGGAAGACAAAGTCAAACTATTGCACAAGCAAGCTTTGACAAATGGTTAGAAGAGGGGGGGGATTATGACAACAACCACAGCGTTAATATATATTCAGAAGGCTTTTTAGTCTCTTGGTTATTAGATTTCTCTATTATGGAAAAAACAGCATTAGAAAAAAGTTATCGTGATGTTCATAATATACTTTATAAAGACTATAAAATTCCGAAGGGATTTGATGAAAATGACTTGTTAACCATATTAAAAACGGTAACTGATGATGACTATCAAACGTGGTGGCAAGAAAATATTCATGGCTATGCTAATGTTGATTTTAATGTTTTGTTAGCTAAAGCAGGTTTGACTATGTCTTATGGCAAGAAAGATAACTTAAACCAAGAGGCTTGGATAGGTATTAAAACAAAAGTGGTTAGTAATGGTTTGGCAATAACTCATATTGAAAAAAATAGTCCAGCTTGGCAAGCGGGCCTTATGTTAGATGATATTGTTATCGCCATTAATGATTTACGTGTCATTGATAAAGATTTAAGTACAAGGTTAAAAAACTTTAAGCCAGATGATGAAATCCGAGTTACTTTTTTCCGTAGAGATGAGCTAGCCACAAGTACAATACAATTAGGTAAAATACCTAAAGGGAAATTAAAAGTTGTCCCTGTTTTAGAGGCTAGTGATGAACAAAAGGCCTTTTTTAAACATTGGACCGGGCTTGAATTCCCTGTTGATGATACGGAAATTATAACAGAATAACCGTATTATTTGTTTATACCCAAATCACCTGAAATGAGCACCTTGAGGTGGTTTGGGTTTATAAGCTGAACATGGGCTTATTGTCTTAATGTTCTGGCGTTTGGAGCACAACGTATGTGTGTGCTCCTAAACGGATTTATATCTAATCCGCCTCGGCGAGTATAACGGGCAAAAACAGTAAGTTCTTCTAATTGGCAATATTGCTGCAGATCACAGAATATTCGTTCAACACACTGTTCATGAAATTCATTATGTTGACGAAAAGATATTAAATACTGTAAAAGTACATTATGGGCTATTGCTTGCCCTTTATAGCTAATATACACACTTGCCCAGTCGGGTTGATTGGTAATTAAACAGTTAGACTTTAATAAATGACTGACTAAATTTTCATTTACTATGGTTGTCGCTAAGTTATTTTGTGCATTGCTAAGTATTTCAGCGCTATACTGGTAATTATCAACAATAATATCTTCATCATCAATGCATGTAGTTTGTTCTGCAGTTGGTTTGATTGATAGAGCAGGGCATTGCTCAACAGTAAATAACGTAACTTGCGCTTTAATGCCTGCAACAGCAGATAAGTCCTTAACGAGTATTTCCTCAACTGCGGTAAAGCTATCAAATTTACTTTGATTAAAGCTATTTAAATACAGTTTGAAAGATTTAGACTCAACTAAGTTTGGGCTTGAACAAGCAAAGCGAAACTCAGCCAGGGCAACAACAGGTTTACCATGGTTATTTAACCAGGATAATTCATAACCATACCAAACATCTTCACCAATAAAAGGTAAAGCGTTCCCCGTTAGAGATAAATCATTCCTATTTAAGCTTCGTGGTACCGCTTGTAATAAATTTGGGTTATATTCACTACAATATTCAGTAGTTTTGCCAAGTGTCAAATCAGTAAGTTCTTTAGAGTTTTGGTCAATTGCCATCGTTTTTTCTTTTGCTGAATAAAATTTTAATAAGTTATTTTAAAGGATCTATGAATTAGATGACATCAACAAATCAAACTAAGACAAATTTAGTGGATGTTTTGCAACAATTTTCCGCACAATATATCGAACAATATCAACTGAAACACAAGCATCTGCCCGTAATTGAACATGACGAAGCTTGGCCTTCGCCCTGTGAACTTCCACAGAAAACTGATTCAGGTAATGTTTTTTGGAGGCCAACGACTATCAAAAAAGAACAAATGTTAAATTTTGATAATGTTGAATCAGCGTTAGAAATTGTGCTCCATGACGATATTAAAAGTTACTTTACTACTCAGTTTAGTGAAACACTTGATGCAAGTTGTGAAGAAGGCGACCTGTCTTTATTGTTTGCTTGGAATGAAGATGACTTTCAACGCCTGCAAGAAAATTTAATTGGTCACATTTTAATGAAACAAAGGTTAAAGCAAGCTGAAACTGTTTTTTTTGCAGTAACTGATGAAGAAGATATGATTATTTCAATTGATAATGACTCTGGCTCAGTGTGGGTTGAACGTGTTGGTTGTGAACCGCATAAAAAATTAGCATCGTCATTAATTCAATTTATAAGTATGCTTATGCCTAAAGTGAATTAATTTTACTTTTTTTGCTGATTTATTAACGCTTGAACCTGTATTTTTAATTCGTGTATTTCTTCTTTTATGCCCGCTAATTCATCATGTAAGATACGCTCAAACGATTCTTCATTAATTGATGATGAGTTGTTTTCTTTATCTAAAACAATAGGTTTTTCTGTTGGTAAAGTGGTAAAGCCAGGTTCATGCTGCCAAGTTTTTAATACGGAAATAATGACAGGTAAAGGGACTTTTGTTTTTAGCTTTGTTTTGATTGATGCAACCGTTGGTTTTTTGCCTTTGTTTGCAATTTGGTTTGCTAAGATTGTAATTTCATCATTTATTGTCATTTTGATTAATCTATTCGTTATATTAACTACATTTTAGCCAATGATACTATTTATGTCAGGTGTTAAATAAAAATATTTATGTTTGTATAATGAAATCAGTTAGTTATAAAAAATTTTATTTTGGTTTGTTTTTTGCTTTTCATCTAATGAAAAAATTATTTATAATTTTAACTATTATTTATTTGGAGTAAACATGAAAAAATCACTTTTGGCCCTTCTTGTTGCATTACCTTTAGCGTCTACATTAACTGGCTGTGTTATTGCGGTAAAAGACGGTGAAGTCGACCACTCATTTATGCGAGACAGCGGTGATAGAAGTTATGAAAATCGTAAGAAAATAGCACAAGTACAGCTTGGCGCAAGTTTTGTTGATATGCAAGAAAAACTGGGAGTGGCCGATTTTTCAGAAACTTATAAATATAATGATCAAATAATTCGCGTATTATACTACAGAAGCCAACGTAAGCATAAAGATGGGCTAACAACGAAAGATGAATGCACTTACCTAGAGTTTGTTGATGGTGAATTAGCTCAAACAGGTAATGGCGGTAATTATAAAAAACTTTCTTCCAATTAACCGTTAATTTTTATAAAAAACAGACCTGTTGTTTAACACTTCTTAAAATGAATTAATACAGTAATCTTATGTATTAATTCATTTTTTATTGTTTTTTGTCGTAATTTTTATTCTCACAAATAATTATATTCATTTGATTTAAGTTATTTACATCTTCGGCATTACGCTTGTACCAAAAAAATGTTCTGGTACAATCAGTTTTATAAATTTGTTTTTAGGTAGTTAAACTCATATGGTTATAAAAGCCCAAAGTCCAGCCGGATTTGCCGAACAGTACATTGTAGAATCTATTTGGAATGGCGGTTTTCCTCCTGGTTCAATTTTACCAGCAGAGCGTGAGTTATCAGAGTTAATTGGTGTAACTAGAACAACATTAAGAGAAGTGTTGCAACGTTTGGCACGTGATGGTTGGCTAACTATAAAGCATGGTAAGCCTACAAAAGTAAATAATTTTTGGGAAACATCAGGTTTAAACATTTTAGAAACATTGGCACACCTTGATCAAGAAGGTGTACCTGATTTGGTTGATAATTTATTATCTGCACGAACAAATATTAGTGCAATTTATATTCGTGGTGCAATTAAAAACAACCCAGAAAAAGCGATTGAATTGCTGAGCGCATATACTGAGGTTGAAGACAATGGTGATGCCTTTGCAGAATTTGACTATAATTTAAATAAAGAATTAGTAGTGGCATCAGGAAATTCGATTTATTTACTTATTTTAAATGGCTTCAGAGGCTTATACTCTCGCATTGGTAGTTTATACTTTGCTCACCCAACGGGTCGCGAAATTTCGCGAACTTACTATCAGAAGCTTATTGATTTAGCAAAAGAAAATCGTTTCGATGATTCGATTTTTGCAGTACGTAAATACGGTATTGAATCAGGTAAACTTTGGGGTGAATTAAAAGAAGACGTGTTAAAAGAACTCACCGAAGAGTAGTCGACTATTATTATATAGTTCATCGCTATGAAGTTCGTCGGATTTACTTATAAAGGCGGCAATCATCGCCTTTTTGTATGCTAAATTACTTTAAATTATGTGGTGGTGTCTTTATCACCACATCGCTCAATAATCTCGTCTATACCTTCATTATTTTCTTGAACAATCTCAACGTTAAATTGCCATAAATAATGTAAATGTTTAAGTACTTCTGTTTTAGAGTCGCCTAATTGAATATTATTATGCGGTATGTAGCGTAAGGTTAGGGATCTATCCCCTTCAATATTGGCGTTAACAATTTGTATATTCACTTCTAAATTACTTAGATTATATTGCTCAGCAAGTTTTTCTCTTATTTTTTTATAACCTTGTTCATTGTGTATTGCTCCAATTTCAACATAATTATTTTTTTCGTCATCATGAATATGAAATAACTTAAAATCACGAATCAATTTAGGTGACAAATATTGACTGATAAAACTTTCATCCTTAAAGTTTTTCATAGCAAAGTGTAAAGTGTCTAACCAATTACTCCCTGCAATTTCAGGAAAATAGGCTTTATCTTCTTCTGTTGGGTGTTCACATATACGTCTAATATCAATAAACATATTGAAGCCCAATGCATATGGGTTAATACCAGAATAATAGGGGCTGTTATAGTCTTGTTGTGCGACTACATTGGTATGACTATGTAAAAATTCTAACATAAACTTATCTGTTACTAAGCCTTCATCATACAGGTGATTCAAAATAGTATAATGCCAAAAGCAAGCCCAACCTTCATTCATCACTTGTGTTTGTTTTTGAGGATAAAAATATTGAGAAATTTTTCTAACGATACGCACTATTTCTCGTTGCCAAGGTTTTAAAAGTGGTGCATTTTTTTCTATAAAGTAAAGAATATTTTCTTGAGGTTCAGACGGAAATTTATATTTTTTTTCCTTTTTATTTTTATCTGGCACAGTGCGCCACAAGGTGTTTACTTGTGATTGTAAATATTCTTCACGTTCAGTTTGGCGCTTTAACTCTTCATCGAGTGATATTTTCTGTGGTCTTTTATAGCGATCTACGCCATGATTCATTAATGCATGGCAAGCATCGAGTGTAGCTTCAACTTCATCGATTCCATATGTATTTTCACATTTTGCGATATAGTTTTTAGCAAAAAGCAAATAATCAATAATTGAACTTGCATCAGTCCAAGATTGAAATAAATAGTTGCCTTTAAAGAACGAATTATGTCCATAACAAGCATGAGCCATGACTAAGGCTTGCATTGGCATTGTATTTTCTTCCATAAGATAAGAAATACAGGGGCTAGAGTTAATGACTATTTCGTAAGCTAACCCCATCTGACCACGTTTATAGTTTTGTTCTGTTTGAATAAATTTTTTGCCAAAAGTCCAATGATTATAACCTATTGGCATACCAACACCTGCGTATGCATCCATCATTTGCTCAGCCGTTATGACTTCTATTTGATTAACATAAGTGTCTAATTGATAGTATTCGGCCACACGTGCTATTTCGGTTTGATATTGAGCTAATAGTTCAAAAGTCCAGTCTGGAGAATCATCTAAAGGGGTTACTTCTTGTGTTTGCTGGTTTGTTTTTTTATGTGTTGTTACCATAATTTTACCTATTCTTTTTGCCTTGGTACGTTTATGTTTTGCCCTTTTATTTATCAATATATTTATGCTGCATTTTGAGTATTCTTTTTAAATAGGTCTCTAAATACAGGATAAATATCCGAAACTTCTTGTATGTGTGCCGTAGCAAAGTTTGAATGTGAACTTTTTAATTGTTGGTATTGTTGCCATAGTGTTTGATGGGCGCGCTGGGTTATTTCGATATAACTAAAGTAACGTGCTTTGGGTAAAATGTGTTTGGCCAGTATTGATTTACAATGCGGTGAATCGTCAGCCCAGTTGTCTCCGTCTGATGCTTGCGCGCCATAAATATTCCATTGGTTATCATTGTATCGTTCATTGATTATTTCACTCATCAACGTTAGTGCACTTGAAGCTATCGTTCCACCAGTCTCTTGAGAATAGAAAAACTCGTGTTCATCTACTTCTTTTGCTTGGGTGTGATGACGTATATAAACCACATCAATATCTTTATAGGTTCTACTTAAAAATAGAAAAAGAAGAATATAAAAACGTTTGGCCATGTCTTTGGTTGTTTGATCCATTGAACCTGAAACATCCATTAAACAAAACATGACAGCTTTTGATGTGGGGACTGCTTGTTTGGCATAGTTTCTAAACCTAAGATCGAAGGTGTCAATAAAAGGGACTTTGGCTATTTTTTTTTCTAAATTAGCTATTTTTTTTCTTAGATTGTCACTCTCTTTTTGTTGAATAGAATCATGAACAACGTTATTACAATTGAGTGCTTCTAAAGTTTGCGTGTAATGCTTAAGTTGCTTTCTTTTAGATGCGGTCATGGCAATACGCCTAGCAATAGAGCCTTGTAATGATTTTACAATATCAATGTTAGAAGGGATGCCTTCTGCACAAAAACCTGAGCGAACCGTTTTGTATTCAATTAATTTATCGAGTTGATTTTTCTCAAGGTTAGGTAATTCCAAATCTTCAAAAAGTAAATTAAGGTATTCTTCTTTAGAAATAGAAAAAGTAAAACTATCCTCACCCTCACCATTGTCACTTGCATCACCTTCTCCAGCACCCTGGCCTTGTTGGCTTGGAGGTTTATTAATTCTGTCACCGCTAACAAATTGATCATTGCCAGGGTGAACCTTGTCACGAATACCACCGCTACCTTGATGAAATATAGGCTCAGACAAGTCTTTTTTCGGAATAACAATGTTTTCACCTGAAGTAATATCAGTAACTCCACGTTGACTAATTGCATCAGAGACAGATTTTTTTATTTGGTTTTTATAACGCCTTAAAAAACGTTGACGATTTACAGTACTTTTATTTTTACTGTTTAGTCGTCTATCAATAAAATTAGCCATAGTGACTCCTTACTGCGTAACTATAAATGCAATTTAAACCCTGTTTACTGTTGTATTTTGTCATCTATGCTTCAAAAATTTAAGAAGATTTTCTTACGCGTAAATACCATTCAGACAATAATCTAACTTGCTTTTGTGTGTACCCTTTACTCATCATACGCTCAACAAAATCATCGTGTTTTTTCTGATCATCTTTTGATGTTTTTGAGTTAAAAGATATGACGGGTAATAAATCTTCTGTATTTGAAAACATTTTCTTTTCGATAACTGTGCGTAGCTTTTCATAACTGGTCCATAAAGGGTTTTTTCCATTGTTATTAGCTTTCGCTCTAAGTACAAAGTTAACAATTTCATTACGGAAATCTTTAGGATTACTGATACCTGCAGGTTTTTCTATTTTTTCTAGTTCGTCATTAAGTGCTTGTCTATCAAAAAGTTGGCCTGTTTCTGCGTCACGATATTCTTGAT
>NZ_JBHFOM010000049.1:0-33028 GCF_053543955.1 Colwellia sp. E150_009 | reverse complement strand
CACCACTAGAAACATTACTTGATGGGAAATCGATTTGGGCCGAAAAGAATTTAGCTCAAATCTAAGCTGACAAGGCACCCTAAAAATCGGGTAACTGTCAGATCAGGTCTGAGCTACTACATATCAGTATATACTTTTTCTCCTATAAGTAATCAAACTTCGGAGCATGAATTAATTTATTATCATGGTGGCGGGTTTGTTATTGGTTCAGGTCAATCTTATTGGAACTATTGTCAATATTTAGCTGATAAAACTCAATGCAAAGTTCATTTAATTGACTATAGATTAGCACCTGAAAACAAATTCCCTTGTGCATACAATGACTGTTTTGAAGCGACTAAAAACATACTCTTTAATGATCCTAACCATAATTATAGTCTAGTGAGTGACTCCGTAGGCGGCTCTTTATTACTTGCTACTTTATGGAAACTTAATAAAGAGGGGTATCACTTTAACTTGAGAAACGTTAGTTTAATTTCACCATTAATTAGTGCATCTTTTAATGGTGATTGGTCCGATGGTGATATTTTAAATAAGCAGATATTAAAATATTGGCTTGAATTATCTGTTGATTATAATTTAGCCCTATTTAATGAGGTAGATAAAAGTATAAATCATATTAATATTTCAAAATTGTTTATTTCATTTGGAGAGAATGAAATATTCGCAAATTCGATTAAAAGCTTTATTAACAGAGCGAGGGGTGATCAAACTACCCTTATATCTTATGAATGCCTTCCAAATTTTGGCTCCTCACTTCACTTCAAGTAAAATAGCCAATATACGTTTGGTTCAATTTATTAAATTCTCCAAGTAAACATAATATAGCAATATTGTCTTACCTGTCGTTAATAACTCAAAACTTAATGTCCGCAATTGGCTAAAAGTGTTCATTAAGATTGCTGACTGAAGATCAAGTATTATGATTGAAAAACAAAGAAATCAATAAACTCTTATTTGTTATAGCCCATCAGAATAAGCTACTTCAATATGGGAACAGTCCCAAATATTATGCTTAGTCACACATAGAAGAATGCCTGTGGCGTTATATGTGACAAGTCATATTACTTAAGATTATCAGTCAACAATTAAGTTTTATTGATATGCTCAATGCTGTTCTTCCAATTAAGTAGCATAATTGGAAGCTAATTTTGAATCGACTATACTTTGAATCGTCCCGCCATGTCTTGTAACGATGCGGCTAAAACAGCCTGCTCTTTAGCCGTAACTAAAATTTGATTGGCTCCAGCAGTAGTTTCTCTTGATTTTTCTTCAACTGAAACGACATTTTGTGCAATGTCTCCTGTGACCACAGCTTGCTCTTCAATGGCCGTGGCAATTTGATCTGTCATAGCAAAAATGTCACCTACAGATACGGTTATTTCTTGCAAAAACTGCTCAACTTCTTTAGAGTTTTCAACCGCTTCAGCAGCATTTTTTTGACTTATTTCAATTACATTATAAGCAGAATTAGCATTATTTTGCAGTGACAAAATAAAGTTTTCTATTTCTGATGTCGACTCTTGTGTCCTTTGTGCTAACGTGCGTACTTCATCGGCAACAACAGCAAAACCTCGACCTTGTTCTCCCGCTCTAGCGGCTTCAATTGCTGCATTTAACGCTAATAAATTTGTTTGCTCTGCAACAGATTTAATCACGTCAACAACACTAGTAATATTGTTACTACTTTCATGTAAACTGTTAATTTGTACGGCTAAAGCATCAATTTCTTTCGCTAACGCTTCAATTGAGTGATAAGATTTTTGCGTGGTACCTAAGCCGCTTTTAGCTTTATCGTCAGCATTTTTAGCTGACGTTGCTGTATTTTGGGTATTTTCAGCAACCTCTTTAACAGTTGCAGACAACTCCTCTATTGCGGTAGCAATTAAAGCAATGCCATTTTGCTGATCAAACAATGATTGAGAATTATAATCACATGTTTGTGCTGTTTCTTCGGCTGCTGAGGCTAAGGAGATGCTTGAAGACGAGAGATCTTTAATAACATCAGAAAAACTTGCTAAGGTTTGATTTAACGATACAGAAATCTGACCTAGTTCACTCTTTCCTTCAAAAGGACATTTTACCGTTAAATCATTTTCACTTCTAACTTTATACAATGTTTCCGTTAAGCCTTTTACCCTGTTAGTTAATTCATTAATAACATAAAAACTGATAAGCAATGCTAACGTAATTAATAATGTGCTCACAATAATATTCAGTACCATGGCATTAAATGCATTACTTTGTTTTGTTTCAACCAAAGCAAGAATTTCATTACTTAACTGGTTTTCTATTTTTTTAAGCTGACCAATACGTTGAGTTGATTGAGTAAACCAATACTCAGAATCAACCCCTAAGTTATTTTGTTTTGTAAATGCTATGTCGCGCATTTTCTCAACTTCTTTTACCGAATTATGATCGAGTTGTTCGGTAAAAGAATTTATATTATCAACATTACTAAAACGAACAAAGTTATCAAAATAAGTTTTTTGTTCGCTCACTAACGTAATAAACTTTACAAACAGGCTTGGTTCAAATTGACCTTCAGCAAAGGTATTACTTAAAACTGCCCTTTCTATACCCGCTCGTTCCTTTCCTTGTAAAAAATTATAATAAGCAACAGTTTCCTTAGTTACAACAGCGTCAGTACTAATATCAGCGTTTAATGTGGCAACACTTAATAGGTCTTTATTAAGTTGGGTATAATAGCCTAACGCCACACCAAGTGAGATAGACTGATTATCAACTTGTTGACGTATAGAGATTATTTTTTGTAATGCTTGCTCAATAACCGAATTTAACTCAATTACCCTGCTGTCGGTAAAACCACTTTTCGCCCAAAAATTTGTTTTTTTAGTACGCTTTTGATCGGTAGTTTTACGTTGAACTTGTAACTTATCACCAAATTTAGTGCCGTTAGACCCTAAATAACCAGCAGTCATCCCCCTTTCTTTCTGTAATTCATGTACTAGTTCACTATAAACTACAGACAATTCAGTTAAGGGCGCGATAACTGACATTTCATCTTTAATGGTAATATTTTCAATTATGGCACTGATACTTAACCATAAAAAGCCCAACATAGGCAAAGTAAGTAAAGTATAAATTTTCTTTCTAAAGGAGAGGTTAGAAATATTCATATGTTCCCTCATTTTCTAAATTAGCAAGGTGACTAGATTCTGATGACTAAATCTAAGTATAGAAGTAAATTTCAAATGAACAATCTGAATACGCATTAACTTTTGATTAAGTATTTTTACAAGTCAAAAAAATATCCTTAGATAAGGATAATAACGTTGTAATTATATAGTAATCTTTCTATGCCAGTACACAAATTCAAGAAAAAAACCGGTAGCAGCGCTACCGGTGGATTAGCTATGAGGAGAGCTAGAATATTCAATGATTACAACAAGTGTTCACTTAAAGGAAACAGGTGTAATTATAGAGCAGTTACTCTAAGAAGACAATTGCTTTATGTAATTAAATTACACTTTTGTTTTTTAATTTCTATTTTATGGCAATGATTTAGTATGATATTTGGTTAATATCATACTATTTTTCAACTTAGCGCTGTTTTAAATCAACAAAAAGTCAGCCTATATTTGGTGTTCTTAGCGACATACAGTAAACTAGGGGCAATCTTTGTTATTAGTGAATATAAAATGACAGCTCAACAAAATAATCAATCATCAGACCTACAAACTACCACCTCAGATAACACTACTCATTTTGGTTACAAAACCATTGATAAAGAAGATAAAGTTTCAATGGTCGCTGGGGTTTTTCATTCAGTTGCAAAACAATATGACGTTATGAATGACTTAATGTCATTTGGAATACATCGCCTATGGAAACGCTTTACTATCGACGCCAGTGGTGTTCGCCCAGGTAATGCAGTGCTTGACTTAGCAGGCGGAACAGGTGACTTAACGGCAAAGTTTTCACAACTGGTAGGTAAAGACGGAAAAGTTGTTCTTGCAGACATTAATAGTTCAATGCTCAATGTTGGCCGCGACAAATTACGTGATAAAGGCTTAGTGCAGAACATAAAATATGTTCAAGCCAATGCCCAGTATTTACCTTTTAAAGACAATACCTTTGATATTGTTACCATTGCCTTTGGCTTACGTAACGTTACCGATAAAGACATGGCACTGCGTTCTATTTACCGTGTATTAAAACCAGGTGGGCGTTTATTAGTGTTAGAGTTTTCTAAACCAGAATACGAGCTGTTGAACAAAGCATATGATTTCTATTCATTCAATGTTTTACCCAAAATGGGTGAATTAGTGGCAAAAGATGGTGACAGTTATCAATACCTTGCAGAATCTATTCGCATGCATCCTGATCAAGAAACACTAAAAACAATGATGGAAGACGCGGGATTTGAACAAACGAGTTATAAAAACCTAACAGGTGGTGTGGTCGCATTACACAAGGGTTATAAATTTTAAGCATTTTGTTTAATTGTTCATATTCAATTACACATACTTTACTATGTACTTTAATCACGTACTTTTAACAATCCATAGTGCAAGGCTACTTTAATGCTACAACAAGTATTTTTTTCATCAATAGAATTAATGATAAATAAAGTATTATCATTAAATACAGATCCTATTGATCTAAAAAAGTTAGAACAAAAAACACTAACAATAGTGTTGTCTGAGTTAAATTTTCCTATCAGTTTCACGGTAACTAGCAACAAAGTGATTGTATCTGGGTTAACAGAGCGTGCCGATTGCACTATTAATACAAGTATAAAGACTTTGCAAGCATTACAAGCTGAACAACCATTAACCGAATTAATTAAACAAAATAAACTCGACTTAACTGGTGACATAAAAATTGCCCAGCAATTTATTCAACTAGCAGAAAATCTAAATATAGATTGGCAAAGTGAATTAGCTGCTCACATTGGTGACATGCCAACACATAAACTAATGCAATTAAGCAAACAAGTGATGAATAAAGTGCAATTTGCCACTAAACAAATCAAAGCGGACGCAAGCGAATATATTGTGCACGAAAAACACTTAGTAGTCACACGTAGCCAAATAAGCAATTTTAATCAACAAGTTAATCAAGTTAACAATCGCGTTGACCAACTAGCCCTTCGTATAGAAGTATTAACCAAAGGACTTACAAACACGTGAGTAACAAACGACTGTATCACATTGTTAAAACATTTTTGCATTATGGTTTGGACGATATGGTGCCCAAAAAAATGTTACCTTGGTATGCAAAACTAGGCCGTTTTTCTTTATTCTGGTTGCAAAACAAACATAAAGACAAACCCGTTGCTCAACGTTTTCGTTTAGCCATTGAAGCACTAGGCCCTGTTTTTATTAAATTTGGCCAAATGCTCTCAACAAGGCGCGATTTATTACCGCCCGACTTCGCCGATGAATTAGCGCTATTACAAGATCAAGTTACCCCTTTTGATGGAGAGTTAGCTAAGCAACTGATCATTAATGCCATGGGTGTTGACATATTTACTCAACATTTTATTGATTTTGATAGCAAGCCGCTTGCATCAGCCTCCATTGCGCAAGTGCATACAGCAACATTAATTACAACCTCAGATAAAGATAACCTTTCTGAAAACAAACACACCAAAGTCGTTATCAAAGTACTACGCCCTGATATTTACAAAACTATTTTAGCTGATGTTAAGGTGATGTCTCGTATTGCCTCCATTGTTGCCCGATGGTTACCTGATGGCAAACGTTTACGTCCTGTTGAAGTGGTGGCTGAATACAAAAAAACAATTCTAGACGAATTAGATCTCAACCGTGAGGGTGCTAATGCTATTCAACTAAAACGCAATTTTGAACAAGGTCGAGAATATGACAAAGTACTTTATGTTCCCGAAATTTACAGTGAATACAGTAACAAAAACGTTTTGGTCATGGAACGAATCTACGGGATCGGTGTAGGAGAAGTTAACACCTTGAATGACTTTGGTGTTGATATGAAATTATTAGCTGAGCGAGGCGTGGAAGTTTTTTTCACACAAGTATTCAGAGACAGCTTTTTTCATGCCGATATGCACCCTGGCAATGTATTTGTTGATGCCACAAATCCAGCTGATCCAACCTGGATTGCCATCGATTGTGGCATTGTAGGCACCTTAAACCGTGAAGACAAACGTTATTTAGCCGAAAACTTTGTCGCCTTCTTTAACCGTGATTACCGTAAAGTGGCGCAATTGCACGTTGACTCAGGTTGGGTGCCTGCTAACACCAGTGTAGATGAGTTTGAATTTGCTATTCGTGCCGTGTGTGAACCAATATTTAATAAACCACTTTCTGAGATTTCTTTCGGCCAAGTGTTAGTTAACTTATTTAACACAGCACGCCGTTTTAATATGGAAGTGCAACCACAGCTTGTGCTTTTACAAAAAACCTTGCTTTACATTGAGGGTTTAGGAAGACAGCTTTATCCACAATTAGATTTATGGCAAACCGCAAAACCTTTCTTAGAAAATTGGGTAAAAGAACAAATGGGTATTAAAGCTGTTTTTTCCAAGATTAAAGACAACATCCCATTTTGGAATGAGAAACTACCTGAAATTCCAGATTTAATTTATGATTATTTAAAAGCTGGTAAAGATAGCCAACTGCAACAAATGCAGTTAATGGAGAAAATCGCACAGCAACAACAAGCCAGTAATCAACGCTTAATGTTTGGTGTGTTAGCGGCAGGCTTAATCATTAGCTCAACGTTACTATTAAACCAAGGTAATATTTTATTTTCGTCAATCAGTGGTATTGCAGCTGTACTTTGCTTTGCTTATTCGGTCAATAAATAGCAATTCATAAATATTCTGTTTAAGGCTAGCTTTTTCCCTTAGCTAGCTGCGCTCTTAAACTTGCCATACCCTGTAGGATGTAATTCATCGCACCAGTGTCAGAATAAATTCTAACCTACATTGGCTCACAACCCTGTAGGGCGTAATTCATTACGCCAGTGTCAAAATAAATTCTAACCTACATTAGCTCACAGCCCCTGTAGGGTGTAATTCATCGCACCAGTGTCAGAATAAATTCTAACCTACATTGGCTCACAGCCCCTGTAGGGTGTAATTCATTGCGCCAGTGTCAGAATAAATTCTAACCTACATTGGATCACAGCCCCTGTAGGGTGTAATTCATTGCACCTTGCTATTGTTTCTTTTTAGCCAACTGCGCTCTTAAACTTGCCATACCTTGTTTGTTAGACTGCTCTTTATGAGCTTCTGTTTTTTTCGCTTGCCCCAATTCCCAATTCAAATCATTTTGTGGTAGCTCATGTAAAAATCGGCTTGCTTCTGTGCGTGATACTTCACCAAACTGTCTACGCTCTCGTGCGTAAGTGAATATTAACTCACGTTGTGCGCGTGTAATACCAACGTAAGCTAAACGACGTTCTTCTTCAACACTGCCTTCATCAATACTAGTTTGATGCGGCAATAAACCTTCTTCCATGCCAATTAAAAATACATAAGGAAACTCTAAGCCTTTAGATGCATGCAAAGTCATTAATTGTACTTGGTCACTACTGTCTTCTTCTTCGTTACGCTCCATCATATCTCGTAGTGTTAAGCGAGTAACAATTTGTGGTAAGGTCATCGGCTCTTCATCATCTGAACCCTCTAGCATTTGTGTTACCCAGCTAAATAGCTCAGTAACATTTTTCATCCGCATTTCAGCCGCTTTTGCACTTGGTGACGTATCATAGAGAAAATCTTCATAATTAATTTCTCGTATCATTGAACGTAATACGGCCGCAGTATCACCACGTTCAGTTTGGTCGGCAACATCCACCAGCCATTGCGTAAATGCCTGCATCTTCATTAACGCACGCCCTGTTAACGTTTGTTCCAAGCCCAATTCAAAACTAGCGGCAAACATACTTAATTGCCGCATATTGGCGTAATTACCGAGTTTTTCCAATGTTGCAGGGCCAAGCTCTCGTTTAGGCACGTTAACAATACGTAAAAATGCATTGTCGTCATCAGGGTTAACCAACACACGTAAGTATGCCATCACATCTTTAATTTCCGAGCGAGAAAAAAACGAAGTTCCACCACTAATTTTGTACGGTATACGGTTTTGCATTAACGCTTTCTCTAGCAAGCGTGATTGATGATTACCCCGATATAAAATGGCATAATCCTTATAGTGACTTCTATTCATAAACCGATGACCGATTAGTTCACCAATAATACGCGACACTTCATCTTCTTCATTTTTAGTTTGAACAACTCGAAGCTCAGGGCCATAGGCTAATTCACTAAAAAGTGCTTTATCGTAAACGTGCGGATTATTAGCAATTAAAATATTAGCACATTTTAAAATACGGCCACTTGAACGATAGTTTTGCTCAAGCTTAATCAGCTTTAATTGTGGAAAATCTTTACCTAATAATACTAAATTTTCAGGTTTTGCACCACGCCAAGAGTAGATGGACTGATCATCATCACCCACCACAGTTAAGCGCCCTCGTTCGCCTGTAATTAACTTTACTAGCTCATACTGGCTCGCATTGGTATCTTGATATTCATCTACTAATAAATAGCGAATTTTATTACGCCAGCGCTCCCGTACTTCAGGATAATTCTTTAATAATAGAGTAGGAATCAAAATTAAATCATCAAAATCTAAAGCATTATAGGCTTTCATGTGTTGATGATAACGCTGATAAAATTCAGCAAACTCCTGACTATCCGCATCATGTGCCATTTTAAGGGCTGCATCGGGCAATAATAAATCATTTTTCCAATGAGATATTTTATTTTGTAGCTGACTTAATAAATCTTTATCGCCATCAAGCTCATCAACTGTTAGCTCTTTTAGTAATGATAAACTGTCTTGATCATCAAACAAGGTGAACCCAGGTTTATAACCTAACGTTTTGATTTCTCTGCGAACAATATCTAGACCAAGCGAGTGAAAAGTAGACACAGTTAAACCGCGAGTTAATTCTTTGCCAAGCATTTTAATAATACGCTCTTTCATCTCGCGCGCCGCTTTATTGGTAAAGGTTACCGCAGCTATATTACGTGCCTTGTAATCACATTTTTGAATTAAATAAGCAATTTTTTGGCAAATAACTCCCGTTTTGCCTGAGCCAGCACCAGCCAAAACAAGGCAAGGACCACTAACATATTTTACCGCTTCGTTTTGTCCAGGATTCAGTTTCATAGTTACACAAATAAGAGATTTTTTTACGAACGCTAATTTTACCTGTTTTTACTCACTAGCAAAACAGTTACAATGTGCACAAGTGATATTTAAACGTAATAACGTAGGTAAACGATATGATCAACGCAAAAAAAATTGAAGAAATAGCAAAACAAGTCACTGATGCTATTCCGCCAGGCTTAAAAGCCATGGCGAATGATTTTGAAGATAAAACTAAAACTGTGCTGCAACGAAAATTATCACAACTTGATGTCGTAACCCGTGAAGAGTTTGACGTACAAACACAAGTGTTAATAAAAACACGCACTAAACTGGCCACACTTGAAGCGCGTTTAGATGAACTAGAAGCGACTATGAGTGGTAACGAGTAAAAACATAAAGCGCAAGCAAGTTATCATCTACAACTCACAACACAAATTGGCCATGCTTAAATATACGTTTATTTTATTTGTTATCGTTGGAATTATGACCAAAACAAACGCGAATAGTTTTACTACCGAACAACAACTTTCCAGCCGTTATGGCAGTGAAATTGCTGATTTTTGGCAACAAGGTAAGTTTGCACACTTTAATGGTGTGAAAAACATCCGTATTAACTATGCAACCTTTAGTCATAATGACAATAGCTCACGATCCGAGCATAATAATGAAGCAGTTTCCCATAGAAAATGTCTCATTATTGCTTCTGGCCGCAGCGAAGGCTATTTAAAATACAAAGAGCTGAGTTTTGATTTATTCAATTTAGGCTTCAATATCTTTCTTATTGACCATCGCGGCCAAGGTTTATCAGAACGGTTATTAGCCAACACTCAGAAAGGATACGTTGAAAATTTTCAGTACTACGTTGATGATTTAGCTACATTTATTGAAAAAATTGTTAATCCACATTGTACTGTGAACAGTCATATTAATAAACCCTACTTATTAGCACATTCAATGGGCGGTGCTATTACTGCCCGTTATTTACAAGACTACCCAGATCAGATCCAAGCGGCAGTATTATCCTCACCGATGCTAGGTTTTAATAGTGGTGGTATTCCTGACATGATTGCTCGGTCATTAATTAACACCACAGCACAACTTAATCACTGGTTTGATAATACACCTTGGTATTTCTTCGGCCAGACCGATTTTGATAAAAAAGCAAAAGCGTTTAATGATTTTGAAAGCAACAACCTGATGCATTCGACCATACGTTTTCAACAATTCACGCAATTATACCAACAGACTCCCGCTATTCAACTTGGGGGAGTCACCGTTCAATGGTTAAGTGAATCTATCAAAGCACTTGATACAATATTTTCCAATATTGATAAAATAACAACACCTACATTAGTGATTCAAGCGGGTGATGACAAAATTGTTAATAATCAAGCACAAAGTGACTTTTGCCAACAATTACATCAGTCACACACACAATCATGCCCAAGCGGTAAACCTTTGGTGGTAAAAGGTGGTTATCATGAGTTATTTTTTGAAAGCGACCTCTATCGTCAACAAGCTTTATCGGCTGCTATAACATGGTTTAAACAACACTAAGCTTGCTCTGTTTTCAACTCTTCAGCGACAACCGCGCTAGGATCATGATGAATAAATACTTCACAAGGTGCAAACGCCTGACAAATTTCGGCTTCAATATCATCGCCAATACTATGCGCCTCTAATAAAGATAAAGAATTATCTAGCTCTAAATGAAACTGTATAAACCGATGAACCCCTGACTGTCTTGTGCGTAGTTCGTGTAAACCTAAAGCATGCTCATGTGATAATACAATGGCTTTTATTTGCGCCACTTCATCCTCACTTAACTCATGATCCATCAATTGAAATACACTTTGATAAATAATTTGTCCCGCACCAAACAATAAATATAAACCTACAGCAACAGTAAAAGCACCATCAGCTTGTAACCAAATTCCCTGACTTAGATAAATTGCGAGCAACACCCCTAGGTTTAACAACAAGTCAGATTGGTAATGCAGGGCATCAGCACTGATGACAATAGAGCCTGTACGTTTAATAACATAACGTTGAAAAGCCACCAAAAAAAGTGTCAATGCTATAGCAACAATGGAAACACCAATGGCAATATCACTTTGTACAATAACACGGGGATAAAGCACTCGGTCAACACCATTAAAAATAAGTAAAGTAGCAGAACCAAGCACAAAAGCAGCTTGTACTAAACCAGCCAAACTCTCTGCTTTACCATGACCAAATTTATGCTCGTCATCTGCTGGGGCTAATGCAAAACGAAGAATAACAATGTTCATCACTGAGGCAAATAAATCTAAAATAGAGTCAGTGGTCGAAGCAAGCATGGCGCTAGAATCACTCACCAACCAAGCATAAAACTTAATCACAACAAGGGTTAACGCCACTAAAGAAGAGGTAATTGCTGCTAAGCGAACCCAATAAGCATATTCTTCACTTTGAGTTAACGCCTCGGTTGCAGTGGCTGTAGGTTTATTTTCTAGCATGAAAAAGCAGACTTTACGGAAATATTGTCGTTATAATAGCAAACAATTAGGCTCTCACTCAAACTCAAGTGACTATCATTATGTTAGATGTTGTACTTTTTCAACCACAAATTCCCCCCAATACTGGTAACATAATTCGTTTATGCGCCAATTCTGGTTTTCATTTGCACTTAATTGAGCCTTTAGGGTTTGATTTAGAAGATAAAAAGCTACGCAGAGCAGGGTTAGACTACCATGAATTTGCCGCCATTAAGCGACATAAAAATTTTAACACTTTTGTTGAACATGAGCAGCCTAAACGCATATTAGCCATCACCACTAAAACAGATAATTATTATGGTGATATTAGTTTTACCAAAGGCGATTACTTACTTTTTGGTTCTGAAACGGCTGGCTTACCTGAAGAAGTACGTGTACAAATTCCAGACCAACATAAAATTCGTATTCCCATGCTAAAAGATAGTCGTAGCATGAATTTATCAAACGCCGCTGCTGTTATTGTGTACGATGCGTGGCGTCAGCTGGGCTTTGTTAATGCGGTGTAATTATGCATGGGTTTTGCTCTTTCCACGCACAAACATACTGTTGTTTTCAACATTCAATTGCATCATTACACACCATGAAAGCCAGTGTAGGTGAGGTTTATGATTTAATAATGCAATCAGTGGTAAAAATAGCAAAGGTGGCAGATTACCAAGCACAAGTTAGAGGCATGTTAGGGCATATGTTGGTATTTGCAGGAAAATATAACGCTCATTACTGCCATTCATATTCAGTTATGAACGTTAATCAGACATTCAAAATGTACATGTTTTTACGTGTCGCTTTGAGTCTAACTAGTACATTCTAGTAGAATATTGCAAAATTCATACGATGTATTTAGTTCGTATACTGAACTAACCTACCTTCACGTTTCTCACTTTTAAAATCACAGCTAGTTAGCCGAAACATTAACACGTAATCAGATAAGCATTTAGTATCATGAATGTCATCTGGTAAATACACGTTACATTCACCAGTATTAAGATCATTTGCGCCACGGCTAACTAAAAAGCTTTTACCTGTTTTATCTGTTACTTGACTATAAGTCGACATTTCCATAGTTCCATGTTGAACAGCATAGAACACCCATCCAGCACCATGGTTGTGAGGTACACGATAATTACCTTGCCTTTCAACATGAGCTAACAATATAAATCCTTGGTCTTGATCTCGATAAAGCTCTACGCTCTCTTGTTTTTTATGATGTAAATCTGCAAGCCAAGATTCTGAAATTGGTGTTTTTGCAAGTTGCTCAAGTAGCTTACGACCTTTAATAACTGTTTCACTGTTTAGTCCAGTCCAGCTACCTTTAATTGATGTAATAAAGTTTTCTAATGCATTATTTTTCATGACATATTTCCTCGGTTTGATATAGAGCCTTTGTTAAAGCCCATTTGTTTATAATATCTATATTTAAAGTTAGATTTTCCGTAGCCTAGGTTTGAATATGCTCTACTCAGACTTTGCTATTTCTACGTATTGCAATTATTTGCACTGTGATTGCGGCAATGAGAAATACAATTGCCAATTGATAAACCGCATGTAAGCCTGCTTCAACCTTATAAGTATTTGCTGTTGCAATATCTGTGATGTCAGAAACTGAAGCAAAAATGGTACTCATTACTGATGCCCCCGTAAGCAACCCTAAGTTTCTTGATAAATTCAATATTCCTGAAATACTGCCGCGTGTTTGAGGCAAAGTATTAATCATTGTTAGCGTATTGTTAGTCGATAAAAAGGTTGCATAGCCAACCCCCATAGTAATTAAGCAAAAAAGATATCCCATCAAGCCATATGTCACTTTTAATAAAGTCATACATACTGCGGCAAGCGTAAGGATGAAGAGTCCAATTAAAATAATTTTTCTCAGGGCGAATAGTTTTGCAATTCGCCCGATGAAAAAAGACGTAATTGCTACTGTTATCGGACTTGCTGCCATAGCAATACCCGCTTGTGTTGTATTAAAGTCAAACACTATCGTTAAGTAAAATGGCCCAATAACGAGAGAACTCATAACCACTATTGAAACAATAAAATTGTTTATCAAGCTTAAAGTTAACCCTCCGTCTTCGAACATTGAGAGTTTTATTAATGGGTATAGTGAATTTCGTTCGACACTAATAAATGCCAATAAAAACAGCACTGAAAATGAACACAATACGAAGTTCGTTATATCAAAACCGTTTCCTGTAAGTTTGATACTAAGTGTATACGCTAGGATTGCTGAAGAAAGTAGGAA
Source organism: Colwellia sp. E150_009 (assembly GCF_053543955.1). Classification (NCBI taxonomy): domain Bacteria; kingdom Pseudomonadati; phylum Pseudomonadota; class Gammaproteobacteria; order Alteromonadales; family Colwelliaceae; genus Colwellia; species Colwellia sp. E150_009. The sequence continues at coordinate 19,079 of NZ_JBHFOM010000049.1, read as the reverse complement.
TATGCCTTTATAATCAACTGATATAGGAGATTTACTCTTTACCTGTGAATCGCATGGCAGGTGTTTTTTTGCCAGTACATAAATTAACATCCCTATAGGGATGTTAATCAGAAAGATTATCTGCCAATTAAAGCTATCAACAATTAGACCACTGAAAACTGGACCTAATCCCGTGCCTATTGCAGACATGCTACCAATGAGCCCCATTATAGAGGCAATTCTATTTTTGGGAAAAACATCACTAACGATAGCCATGGTAACGGCTATCAAGATTGCCCCCCCTATACCTTGAAATACTCTCATACCAACGAGTAGCCATAAATTTTGTATAAGCCCACCTAATCCTGCAGAGGTCGAGAATATAACCAAGCCCATAAGAAATAATCGTTTACGTCCGAAAATATCACTAAGTCGGCCTGCAACAACTAGCGCTGATGTCAAAGACAACATATAAGCGATAATCACCCACTGTACATGACTAAAAGTAGTATTAAGACTTGATACCAATTCTGGCAATATAATATTTACACTGCTTATTGCGAGCGATGCAATTAATGTTGCTAAGGAGAGTACAATTGTGACTCCTGTAGTTGAACTTTCTTTTTTTACAGATATGAGGGGGTTATCTATTTTTTGCATGATCATAACCTAACATCCACTTGAAAATTAATACCATGAAAACTATGATAGAACTTCAAGTCGACTTGAGGTCAAGAGCCAATGAGCACAAAAAATGAGATAACGATAACAGAAGTGTCAAAGCGCTCTGGTCTTCCGACTTCAGCACTTCGGTATTATGAAGAAAAAGGACTTATTAGATCGGTTGGCAGACAAGGAATAACGAGAGTCTTCAAGTCGAATATCATTGAACGACTGTCTTTGATTGCACTTGCTCGTCATGCCGGTTTTGCTTTAGAAGAAATAGCGGCTATGTTTTCCCCAAGTGGCAAGCCTACAATTGATAGAGAACAACTTTTAGAAAAAGCTGAACTATTGGAAAAGAAGATTAAACAGTTTGAAGTAATGCGTGACGGACTTAAACATGTAGCTAATTGCCCTGAAGACAATCAGCTTGACTGCCCGAAGTTTCAGGCATTAATTTCAAAAGCTGCCAGAACTCAATTATTAGAAGACAGAAAAACCAAGTTTAAATAATTTTATTTTGAACATTGTAAATTGTACTTTCATAGCATTGAAAGCCTAATGGATTGCCATTATTCACAAAGCTCACAACAGTGTCGATATTAACCTTAAGCTAATAATTTGAATATAAGCTTACAGTAACTTTTCGTACTGTTGGACTTAAAGCCAACAATCAGTGACGAATATTATTCTTGTTTTTGGTCTCTAGACAATAGATCTGCCGCGGCAAGTTTGGCAGTTTTGCCCTGATACAACACTTGATACACTTGCTCAACTATAGGCATTTCAACATTCATACGCTCAGCTAGCATATAAACTTCTTTAGTATTACGGTAACCCTCTACCACTTGACCAATATCTGCCATTGCTTGTTCAACAGCCAAGCCCTGCCCTAATGCTAAACCAAAACGACGGTTTCGCGACTGATTATCGGTACAGGTTAATACTAAATCACCTAAACCTGCCATTCCCATAAATGTTGCAGGGTCAGCATCTAACGCTACCCCTAATCGCGTCATTTCAGCTAAGCCACGTGTAATTAATGCCGTACGCGCATTGGCACCAAAACCAATACCATCGGCAATGCCTGCGCCAATAGCAACAACATTTTTCACAGCGCCACCTAATTGCACCCCTATAAAATCTTTATTTGGGTAAACACGAAAACATTTTTCACAATGCAATAAGTCTGACAATTCTGATGCAAAGTTGTCATCAGTTGACGACAAAGAAATGGCGGTAGGTAACCCTATGGCCATTTCTTTAGCAAAAGTGGGTCCTGACAATACAGCTAATGCCACTTTATCACCCAAAATTCGTTTAGCGACATTTTGTAATAAATCGCCCGATTGAGGGTCTAAGCCTTTTGTTGCCCAAGCAACTTTAGCCTCTGGATTAAGCATAGGTTGAATATCTTTCAACATATTCCCAAAAGCATGACTAGGCACAACCACTAATATATTATCACTCGCCGTAACGGCTGCCGCCAAATCAGTGGTTGGTTCTAAACTGTCAGGAAAGGGACAATCAGCTAAATATTTAGTATTTTCACGTGCACTAATCATGTCATTAACTTGGTTAGCGTCACGGCCCCATAATAAAGTTTTATGACCATTTCTAGCCAAACAAATAGCTAATGCTGTGCCGTACGAACCAGCACCCAATACTGTGATTTTGGCGGAAGCAGTCATAAATACCTTATTATATACAAGAAATGAAGTTTAGCGCAGAAAAAGAAGCGAGCTCTGAAAACACCTAAATAACTTTGGGGTAACAGCAAACTCGCGCCTTAGTATTCTTAATTAATGTGTTTCTGCACTTTCTGGTGCGTTAACTTGTGCTTCTGCAGCGCGTTGCTTCACATAAGAAGCGAATAATGCTTCAAAGTTTACTGGTGACAAGTTAAATTGTGGGAATGAACCACGGTTCACTAAACTTGCTATGGCTTCACGAGCATATGGGAATAAAGTGGTTGGGCAAAAAGCACCAATAGTATGTGCTAATTGTGGTTCAGGTAAATTACCAATAGTGAAAATACCCGCTTGTTGTACTTCAGCTAAAAAGGCTGTTTGATCTTCAACCGTTGCCGTCACAGTTACCGCTAAAATAACTTCATATGTATCATCACCTATTTTGTTAGAACGAGTATCTAAGTCTAACTTAATTTCTGGCTTCCATTCTTTTTGAAAAATAGCAGGAGAATTTGGCGTTTCAAATGAAACATCTTTTGTATAAATACGTTGAATAGCAAATTGTGGTTGTGCTGGTGCATCTGTTGTTGCGGCTTCGCCTGCTGGATTTTGGTTTTCATCACTCATGGGAGTTTTCCTGTATTTTATATAAAAATTTAATATCTGTTTTATTCTATTTTGTTTTTACGCTTTCTTTCAATCGTTGTTACTTATTCTCTGATAGCAAAGCATCAAGCTGATTATTCCTGTCTAAAGCGACCAATTGATCACAACCACCTACATGAACATCATCAATAAAGATTTGTGGAACAGTATAACCACCCTTACTGCGTTCTATCATTTTTTCGCGTAATGCCACATCACCATCAATACTTATTTCATTAACTTGTAATGACGGGGTTTGCAATTGTTTCTGTTCAAGTAATGCCATTGCATGAGAACAAAAAGGACAATATGCTTTTGTATAAATATCGACTTTTGCCATAACCTCAATTCCTCTTGGAGCGCATTTTATTGCACATTGTCTAAAGTGTTTAGTCAGTTACGAGCAACACAACATTTATTTTTTCGTTACGGGTAAGCCGGCACCTGTCCAAGCTCCCATACCACCTTTTAATATACTAACGCGGGCAAAACCTGCTTTATGTAAATCATTGGCAATTTTTGTTGCGCTAAGACCAGCACTACATACAACTATGATGGGATTTTCTTTGTACTTTTCAAGGCTAGCAAAACCATTTTTGTTGATTTTTTCATTTGATAGATTTACTGAATCAAGAATATGGCTTGCGTTAAAATCTTTTTCTGAACGAATATCAAGGGCAACACCTTGCTCTCTATTCATTAAAAACGTTAAGTCTTGTGGGCTTATTTGCTTAACTGGTGATAAATTAATTTTAATCGTTGTTACGATGATCATCACGACAAGGGCAACCCATATCGCACTTAACATGCCATTATTGCTAGCAAACGTAATAAATTGTTCCATAAATGAGGGCTCTATTAGTAAATAGTAAAAGGGGTATTTTTTTATAAATCATTTTTTTGTAAATCATAATAAATAAAAAAATCGACACATTATACCCAAGCTGCTTGGAATTGCGAGTTTAGTTATTGGCATTAGTAACCCCTAATGAATCATTTCTTACTTAATTAAATACAGATCTGTGTGTACAATGTTGATAATTTAATTTTGAACACCATACAAGGCTACTAGCATATGTCTAATAAAGAAGTGTCTAATAAAGCAATTACCCAAAAAAAATCAACTGTACTCATTATTTTAGATGGCTGGGGATATCGCGAGCAAGCAAACTCCAATGCAATACAAGCAGCTAACACGCCTGTATTAGATAAACTTAAAGTAGATTACCCCAATATGTTAATACAAACCTCTGGCATGGCCGTAGGTTTGCCTGAAGGTCAAATGGGGAATTCTGAAGTTGGCCATGTAAATTTAGGTGCTGGACGCATTGTTTATCAAGATTTTACCCGCATTACCAAAGCGATTGAAGATGGCGAATTCTCAAAAACACCTGCATTATGCAATGCTGTCGATAAGGCCGTAACACAAAACAAAGCAGTGCATATTTTTGGTTTATTATCACCTGGTGGTGTGCACAGTCACGAAGATCATATTTTTGCCATGATTGAACTTGCCAAAGAACGCGGTGCTACACAAGTATATTTACATGCTTTTTTAGATGGACGTGATACCCCGCCACGCAGTGCAAAAAAATCATTAGAAAAAGCTCAACAAAAATTTGACCAACTTTTTACTGATTCAAGCAATGAAGGTCAAATAGCCTCAGTGATTGGTCGTTATTTTGCGATGGATAGAGATCAACGTTGGGATCGCGTTGAAGCAGCTTACGATTTAATGGTTTCAGGTATTGGCAAATACCAATATAACGATGCAATTTCTGCCCTTGAAGATGCTTACCAACGTGATGAAAATGATGAATTTGTTAGCGCAAGTGCCATTTTAGATAAACAAGGTAACGCTGTGGAGATAAGCGATGGCGATGCCTTGATTTTTATGAACTTTAGAGCCGATCGTGCTCGTCAATTTAGTCGCTGTTTTACTGAACCTGATTTTAACGGGTTTGCCCGTAAAAAGGTTCCTGCCATTAGCGATTTTGTTATGCTAACGCAGTATTCTGCTGATATTAAAGCGAATTGTGCCTTTGCACCTCAAGCACTGAATAATGTAATGGGTGAGTGGCTTGCAAAACACAACAAAACACAGTTACGTATTTCTGAAACTGAGAAATATGCACACGTTACTTTTTTCTTTAGTGGTGGTCAAGAAAGTGAATTTAAAGGCGAACAACGTATATTAGTGCCTTCACCTGATGTAGCCACTTATGATTTACAACCTGAAATGAACTCCACTCTACTCACAGACAAATTAGTTGCCGCCATTAAAAGCGGTGAACATGACTTTATTGTATGTAATTACCCCAATGGTGACATGGTTGGGCACACAGGCGATTTTGATGCCGCAGTAAAAGCATGTGAAGCGGTTGACACTTGTATTGGCCGTGTTGTCACGGCATTGCAAAAAACGGGTGGTGAATGCTTAATTACCGCCGATCATGGTAACGCCGAACAAATGTTAGATGAAACGTCAGGACAAGCACATACTGCCCATACCTGTGAGCCAGTCCCCTTAATTTATGTTGGAAGACCCGCCACACCAGAAAGCACAGGTGCCTTAAGTGATATTTCACCGACCTTATTGCATTTAATGGGAATGGAGCAACCCGAAGAAATGACTGGCTCCATATTGATGCATTTAAGTTGATGCAACTAGAGTAATGGGGCAAACTATAAGTTAATCTACAAAAATAATAACTTATTGATGTCTACAGCCATTTATTACTTCCAGAAAATAATAAGCAGCTTACTTTTAGTAAGCTGCTTATCTGTATCTATTGAATGTCTAGCAAGTACAAGTGACAACGAAAAAGCAAAACAACAAAATACTGCCAAGCTTAATGATGTGCAGCAGGCCATTGCCAAACAAGAATCCAATATATTCAAAACCAATAAAGCTCGATCCGTTTTAGAGAAACAACTAAAAGAAGATGATTTAGCCATAGCAAAAGTCGCCAAAGCCATCAGCAACACCGAACAAGCTTTAAAAGACACCCAACAAAAAATATCAGCCTTAAGCAAAGAAAAACAACAACTAACCTCTAAAAAAACAACGCAAGAACAATTACTAGCTAAGCAACTTCGCTCTGCATACACCACAGGCCAACACGACTATTTAAAATTACTATTAAATCAGGCAGAAAGTGAAAAAATTCAACGTACAATTACCTATTACCAGTATATGAATAAGGCACGTATTAACGAAATCGAAAAATTTAAAGCAACTATTGCCCAGTTAGTCACCGTAACAACCCAACACAACAGTCAAATAGAAGAACTCAAAAAGCTTAAAAAGAACCAACAAAAACAGCGCACTAAGCTGAGTGAAACTAAAAATAGTCGTAGTAAAACACTGGCTTCGTTGGGTAAAGAATTATTATCAAGCCAACAACAATTAGCCAAATTAAAAGCCGATGAGGCTAATTTAGCTGCAGCACTACAAAAGCTCGCTGCACTCATTCGCGCAGAAGTTGATTTAATGGGGTTAGGTAAACTCAAAAGAAAATTATCTTGGCCCGTTAAAGGCAAGTTGTTGCGAAGTTTTGGCAGTAGAAAACAAGGCTATTTAAAGTGGAAAGGGGTTTTGCTTGGTGCACCTGTTGGTAGGCAGGTTCAAACAATACATAACGGTACCGTTATCTTTTCAGATTGGTTAAAAGGCTATGGTTTACTCACAGTTATTGATCACGGCAAGGGGTATATGAGTTTATACGCTCATAATCAAACATTATTAAAATCCGTGGGTGAACAAGTCGAAACAGGTGAGCCTATTGCACTGGTTGGACAAAGTGGTGGGCAAGATCAAGCAGGGCTCTATTTTGAAATTCGCCATCAAGGAAAAGCGGTTAACCCAAGACTTTGGTGCCGTTAAATGGTATGCTCTGTGCTCTTATTTACGATCAAATCTAATTCAATGATTTCTGCTGTATTCAAATTTTTTCCAATTTATCTTTTTGTTTTTTCATTCGTTTTACCTACTAAATCAGCACATGCAGAGCCTGTACGTATTGCCATTATTATTGACGATATTGGTTATCGTTACACTGACAAAAATGCCTTAACATTACCTGGCGCTATTACATACGCTATTTTACCCCACACGCCTTACGGTAAAAAAATTGCCCTTAAAGCCAATGCTAAACATAAAGACGTTATGCTACATATTCCGATGGAAGCTGAAAACGGTAAAAAGCTTGGCCCTGGTGGCTTGACAAGTGCAATGAATGAAAAAGAAATTGTAGCAAGTTTAAATGCCTCTTTAGCTGAAATTCCCTTTGCTATTGGTATTAATAACCATATGGGTAGTCATTTAACACAGTTAGATGATCCAATGATTTGGACAATGACTTTTTTAAAGCAACACCATTTGCTCTTTTTAGACAGTAAAACTAGCCCTAACTCTAAAGCTGAAGACATCGCAAGATTAATGGGGGTTCCGGTGCATAACCGCCATGTGTTTCTTGATAATAACTTAACAGAAAGCTATATTACCAAACAATTTAATTTATTGATTAATCAAGCAAAATCTCAAAAAATGGCCATTGCTATTGCCCACCCACACCCTGAAACAATTGCGGCATTAAAACGTTTAATACCTACGTTAGCCAAAAATAATATTGAGCTTGTACCACTTTCAGCTTTGTATTCAACCTTTAAAGATTATCAAACCCAATTAGTTATTAGTGAATAAAACACTAGGGCCTTATATGGACTCCCCGCAGTGTTAAAAAATTACTACCCCTTAATTCTATTTTCTCGCAATATTTGATGAAGATATTTAACAGGAATAGCATACGTAATACCGCTAGGGTTACTTATCACATCTTCTTTCGTGGTTTGTACAAAAACTTTATTGATAATACCTAATACTTCACCTGTTTTCATATCATACATAGCACTGCCGCTATTGCCTGGATAGGCAGTGGCATCTAACTGATAAGCCATATAAGGGTTACGCATTCGCTTAAGCATTTTCAAGCTTATTTGCCCAGCGGTTTGCGCTGGCACTACGGTGGGCGTAGTGCTAGAGATTATGCCACGATGGGTCACAGGGTATAATCCTAACACGGCACCAATGGGAAACCCCGTAAAGGCAATATAGGTGCCGTCACCTCTAAACTTTTCATTAGCTAACGTCATGGCAGGTAATGCTGCACCTGATAATTTTAAAATAGCTAAATCATACTCTGAAGAAGTGGCCACTATTTTCGCTTGTCGAACTATTGCCTCTTTTCCCGAACCGATGAATACCGCCATTTTCTGTAATAAATTTTCATCTAACTCTGTCGGCAATACATGCGCATTCGTTACCACATAGTGTCCGTCACCAATAACAAAACCTGTTCCTCGTAAAATATTTTGCGGTCTACTCGTTGGTGTGTGAATACCAATACCCACAACCGAAGGTTTAATTTTTGCGACTAGGTCAACAAATTCTGCTTTTGCGATATTAGTGAACATCACCAATACAACAAAAAATAATCCGAGTGTTAATCTCATACGTTTCCTTTTTGCCTTTCTTTTTATGGATCAAGGCATTATTATCGTTAATAGTTAGTTTAACTCAAATTAACCAATAATCGTACATTCGCAATATTACTACAATTGACCATACTTAATAGTAGGCTATGCATAATAAAAGGATCAGAATGAATAATAGCATTGTTCCTATTTTTGCGGGAGGAGGCACCCGATTACCAGCCCATTTAGGTGTATTAAAAGCACTAGAAGAGTTAACAATTCCTTTCAACAGTTTAGTGGGTGTATCTGGAGGAAGTATTGTTGCAAGTTTTCATGCCGCAGGCCTATCATTAGAAGAAAGTAAAAATATCGCCTTCAATACTGATTATAATCAATTTCGAGAATTTTCATTATTCAAATTAATTAGATACGGGGGCTTAAGTTCTGGCGATATTTTTGAGCAATGGGTTGATAAAAAGTTATCAGGCAAAACGTTTGCTGATTTAGATAAAGACTTACATATAGTGGCGACGGATGTTGCTAATGGCAAACCCGTTATTTTTAACAGAGCTAAAACGCCCCAAATGAAAGTGTCAAAAGCGGTGCGATTTTCTATGTCAATTCCACTTGTTTTTAGTTTCAAGTCTTTCGGAAAGCACATTATGGTTGATGGCAGTATATTATCTGAAGATGCTTTACATCGAGACTGGGACGCAAAAGGAACCCCAGTATTATGCTTTCGTTTGCGTAGCGAAAATGAATATGACGAAATAAAAGTATCAGGAATATTCCCTATTTTTAACTATATCACGCTATTAATTCGTGCATTTATGACCACTATTTCTCGGGAATATATCAATGAAAACTTTTGGCATAATACCATTGTTATTAACACAGGCTCATGTTCAGGCATTGATTTTAAAATGTCGCAAGCACAAAAAAATACGTTATTTGATATTGGCTACAATACAGCAAAAGAAATTATTCCAATTAAAACAAAAATAACAGCCATTAAAGACCCTATATTTAATACAACAATATGATAAGTTACAATTATAATTGAAAAAGAACATTTAGCTTTAAAAAGAACATTTAGCTTTAAAAAGACAACACTATTAAATCTCGCAGGTAATCCGAGTAAGGGTTATACTGTGTTATAACCAAACGAGTATCAACATGATAACTTGGAAATAAAATGAACTGGAATAAACGCTTGCTAAATACTCCTATTATTGGCGATATTACAAAAAAGCTCGCCTCCATGAAGGTGAGTCATGACGCAAATAATATTGCTGAACATTTTACCAAATTTTTAGAGCCCCAAGTTGCGCTTAATAATGCATTAAAAGAAGAAGCATTTAAAATACGTCATAATGTGTATTGTGAAGAATTAGCTTTTGAGGAAGTTAAAGAAGGTGGCCTAGAAAAAGATGAATTTGATGATCAATCAATTTTTTCATTAATCAAACACAAACCTTCAAATAACTACACAAGCTGTGTACGCTTGGTAAAAATTATAAAGGAAGGACAGCTTTTACCCATAGAAAAATTTTGTCTAGACTCTATTACCAATGAGGAACTGCACCCAAGACGCTTTAACAGAAATGAAATTTGTGAAATTTCACGGCTCGCAGTTAAAGCTGATTTTAGACGCCGTAAAACAGATCAATTTAAAGGCTCTGGTACAGGTGCAATACAAGAAACAACCTACTCTGAGGTTGAATTACGTTGTTTCCCTTTTATCGCCATTGGCCTATATATGGCAGCAGCAACCATGGCAATAGATACAGGTCTAAAACATGTTTATGTGATGATGGAACCAAGACTAGCACGTAGTATGAAATTTGTTGGTATTAAGTTTCAACCGCTTGGAGAACCTATTGAATATCATGGTTTAAGAGCGCCGTACTATATAAACCCTGAAATATTTCTGTCTAACCTTTCTCCAGGCTTTAAACATTTGTACAAAACGATAGAACTTGATATATCGCAACAACTCAATAGCTTAACTTGATGCTTATTACTCAAAAGAGGCAACGAGTAGTAAAAACACACTACTCGCTACAATTGTTATTATTTTAATAAGCGCTGTTTTTTCTCTTTCTGCGCTGTCGATACGGCATCCACTTTTCCCAAAATATCTTTCGCTTCTTTGTTCATGTTATTCGCTAATAATGCTTCCGCAAAATTCAACATAATATCAGTATCTTTGCCTTGTGATAATTCAAAAGCTTCTTTTGCTTTCAGTAACGCAGCACCTTTCTTATTAGACTTAAGTAAGGCTTGAGCATAAGTATCAACTACATTAGGTATTTTAGGAGCTAACTCATAAGCTTGTTTAGCATATTCTGCTGCTTGAATATTTTTACCTTGATCCATATAAAGCCACGATAAATTATTTAATGCCACAACGTTATTGGGTGTAGCCTTAATCAGCCGTTCATATTCAACTATGGCTTTGTCTTGATGTTCAGCTAAATACATATTCGCTAAACTTAATGATATTTTAGGGTTAAGTTTATTATCAAGTGAATCCTGCTCAACTTGGCGCTCTAATAATTTTATCGCCTCATCTTTTTGATCATTGGCATCTAAAGCAAAAGCTAGATAGGTTGCATTAATACTAGTAGGTTGAGCCTGATACTGTTGTTTTAATTTAGGTACGGCTGCTGAAAACTCTTTGTCTAATAAAAGAATTCGTCCTTCAATACCCGCAATTAAATTTTCATTAATATCAAACTTTTCAATCGTTTTTAACAATACTTTAGCATCATTGATTAAATTATTATTTAATAAAAGCTGCATTTTCACTAAATGTAACATGACATTTTGAGGATGATTTTTAAACGCACCATTTAAAACATTCAACGCTTTGTCTGGTGCTTTTTTATTTGCCCAGTAGTTTGCTAACAAAAAGACTGGTTCGATATGATAGGCATTCGTGTTATGCCACTGTTCTAAAAGTAATAATATGTCCTTTCCGTCTGTTTGTTTGGCATTAGCAGACAACAATAATTGCCAATAGCGTTTCGGTGTTTTTACACTTACATCATAAGCATCTAATACAGAGCTTGCTTGTTTAAATTGCTCTAGTTGCATCAATGACTGAGCTAACAAAATACCATATTTAATATCTTTTGCATGGTTTTGCTGAGCCTGAGTAATTACCTTTAAGCCAGTTTTATCTTTATGAAATTCGAAATATAGTCCAAGTACTTCAATAGCTTCAGGGTGCGCTTTAAGTGCTTGTTCAGTTAACGACACGGCAAGCTCTTTATCTTTTTCATGGTTTGCCAGTTTTACCAGTTGTGTTAATGCATATACATTATTTGGTTCTATTTCTAAGCTTTTTTCTAATGCTGCCTTGCCTTCTGCGAGTTTATTCTCTTTTAAAAAAATAGTCGCTTTTAGATTATAGCCCCCGGCATTGGTTGGATATTTCTTTAACCATTTATCTGCAATTGCCGTTGCCCGTGCTAAATCATCTGATTTAATCGAAGCAAAGGCCAAAGCAAGCTCTGCCGAAATTAACTCTGGATTTTGTTGTACCGCCAACTCTAATGTATCAATCCCCGAAGGATCGTTCATTAATAACTTCAACACACCTGCTCTTGCCGTTTGCTCTGCGGTCATACCATTTGATGCCGCTGCGTAATTAGCCATTTCTTTGGCTTTTTCTAAAGCACCAACTTCCAACAATTCATAACTTAGAGTTGAGAGAAACTGGGCATTCTCTTTTGAAGTTGAGTCATAGTCTGTTAACGTCTCGCTAATATCATCTATTAAACCAAGTTGTAACTGGCTTATCGCAAGCATTCTTCTAGCTGGATGCTCAGGAGCAATATAAGGAAGTAACTCTTTTAAATGGTGGTTGCTTTGCTCGTAATTTTGTAAATAAAATGCGCTAGCACCTGCCACTAGCTTCAATCTAAAATTCTTAAAGCCAGAGCTTAATGATTGATTTGCTATGCTACTCGCTGCTTCATAATCTTTCTTCTCAAAGCGCACCATAGCCTTGATATATAATAAAAAAGGCTGATTTGGGATTTTAGCTAAAATTGAATCAGCAATTTTTTCTGCTTCATCAAATTGACCATTTTTCACTAGTGAATCAGCTAAAAATATTTGCGCCCTACCTGAGTTTGGTTGAAGTTTTAAGTATTGGCTAAAACTATCTGCAGCTAAAGCATAATCATTTTGCGCTGTTGCTATTTGACCTTGTAGCATCAAAGCATCAACATTATCGGGATTTGCAACTAAAATTCGTTCTACCGAAGTATTGGCAAGATCTAATTTTTGTTCAAAGAAGGCTAAATAAGCATTTGCTAGCATACTGTAACTATCACTTTGAGAAACAGAAAACGCAGCTTCTACCGTTTCTTGTGCAAGTGCTTTATTATCTGTTCGTAATGCTGCCATCACTTTATAAGCTAAATATTGTGTATTTGAAGTTGCTAGCAATTTTTCTTGCGAAGAAAGCGCCAAAATATCTTCATCATATTCTGCCAACATATAAGCACGAGCTAGCAAGGGCAGTACTTGATCTACACTGAATTTAAACTTATTGGCTCGTTCAAGTTCTTTTATTGCGTTTTCTGCATCCCCCATATTTAAATAGAGTTTACCTAATAAAAATCTCGCTTGAGCATTCTTAGCATCAAGTTTAAGCGCATTTTTTAACGAAATAATAGCCGCACTATCTTGTTGCTCAATAATCTGACTTTCTGCTTTACTAATATAGGTTTGTGCAGATTCATTATCTCCACACGCGCTTATTGCTAAAATAAGGCTTGCACATACGGTTGATTTTATAAATTTCATTTAACGTTCCTGTTTGGGGATGATAATCCCTCTTTAAACTTGCCGGCACAATAAACTTTAACATCGCGCAATAAATTACGCCCTACAAAAATATACTATCCCAATACGCATAATCGCCAATATTTGACACTATTCTTTTTCGTAATGGATTTGCCACTATATACCTTGCCACCTGCTTTCTATCTTCACATTTTCTTAAGGATCTATCAAAAAAACCCTGCTGCCAAATTGATTCAGATTGCGCTAATTCAATATTAATCTTTCTTGCGGTACTACCCTTCAAGTGTTTAATCGTTTGAGATAACGATAAGTTTTCACCTAACCTTAACAAGCCATGGAAGTGATCTGGCATTAACACCCATGTTAGCCAAAGACAGTCACAGTGAACTTCATTTATAGCAATTGTTTTACAAAAAAGTTTTGCCAAATTTTCATTTAAGAATATATTTATTCTATCTTTGCACACAAAAGTTACAAAATACTCTCTGTTACTTTCACTATATCTACCTTTGTATAAGTCCGTCCGTGGCATAATAATTCCTCCTGAAAATAGTATGTTGGCGCAATAAATTACGCCCTACAATAACCCCCCATGTAGGGTAGAATTCATTCGACAAATTGGCGCAATAAATTACGCTCTACAATACCCCTCCATGTAGGGTAGAATTCATTCTACAAATTGGCGCAATAAATTACGCCCTACAATACCCCCCATGTAGGGTAGAATTTATTCGACAAATTGGCGCAATAAATTACGCTCTACAATAAAACCACCCCATGTAGGGTAGAATTCATTCTTACATTCATTGCAATAACAATGCTAAAACCTCTTGGGTTTTTTCCTTCATCAATTCTATATTACCTTTAGACTCTACATTTAATCGTACCACAGGCTCAGTATTACTGCTGCGTAAATTAAAACGCCAATTACCAAATTCCATGCTAATACCATCCGTTTCATCTATCACTTGCGCACTCTTCTGATAGGCACTAAAAACTCGCTCAATGGCTTTTTTAGGATCAGCAATTTTATTGTTAATCTCACCTGATGAGGGATAGGCTTCAATACGGGCTTTAACTAAGCTTGATAACGGTTGTTTACGTAAGCACACCAGTTCAGCAATGAGTAACCAAGGGATCATGCCACTATCACAATAGAAAAAATCACGGAAGTAATGATGAGCACTCATTTCACCACCATAAACAGCATCTTCACTACGCATACGTTCTTTGATAAACGCATGGCCTGTTTTACTTTGAATAGCCTGACCGCCAGCTTGTTCAACAATATCAATAGTATTCCATGTTAAACGTGGGTCATGTATAACTTTTTGAATTTTAGCGTCACGTTTAATGTCGTTAGCCGCTTTAACAAGGAAGTTTTCCGCTAATAAGCCAACAATATAATAGCCTTCAATAAATTCGCCTTGTTCATCAAACAAGAAACATCGGTCAAAGTCACCATCCCAAGCTATACCCATGTCAGCATTGTGTTTGATTACCGCATCTCGCGTAGCCGATCTATTCTCAACCAATAACGGATTAGGAATACCATGAGGAAAATTACCGTCGGGTTCATGGTAAACTTTAATAAATTCAACAGGTACTTTTAATTGTGCAAAAGTCTTTTCAATAACATCTAGTGCAGGTCCTGCTGTACCATTTCCTGCATTAACAACTAATTTCAGCGGCGTTTTACGTAATGAAAAATTATTAACATCAATATACGTTAATAAATGTTGCGTATAAGCTTGGCTAATATCATACGTTGATATTTCGCCTCTTTTAGCAACCTCTGTAAACTCATTTTGTTCGGCTAACGCTTTAATATCCAAAAGCCCCGTATCACCACTAATAGGTTTAGAATTTTCTCGAACTAACTTCATACCGTTATAATCAATTGGGTTATGACTTGCCGTGACAATAATACCACCATCGCACGTTAAGTAGCTGGTCGCAAAATAGATATGCTCAGTACCACTTAAGCCAATATCGATCACATTAGCTCCACCGTCCATCAAACCATTAGCCAGTGCTAACTTCAATTCTTCGCTGGTTAAACGTACATCACCACCAACCACCACTTTCTTAGCACCCGTATGCTGAGCAAAAGCCCGCCCGATACGGTAGGCAATATCACTATTTAATTCTTCACCAAGCTTGCCTCGAATATCGTAAGCTTTAAAACAGGAAAGAAGTTTCGAGTCATTAGTCTCAAGTTGTGAAGGCTTATCCTTCAAAATATTATTCATTATTATTTAACCTTAACTGTCATTCGCGCAATAAATTACGCCCTACAATAACCACCCCATGTAGGGTAGAATTCATTCTACAAGTTGGCGCAATAAATTACGCCCTACAATAACCCCCCATGTAGGGTAGAATTTATTCTACAAATTGGCGCAATAAATTACGCCCTACAATAACCCCCCATGTAGGGTAGAATTCATTCTACAAATTGGCGCAATAAATTACGCCCTACAAAAACACCACCCCATGTAGGGTAGAATTCATTCTACAAATTGGCGCAATAAATTACGCTCTACAATAAAACCACCCCATGTAGGGTAGAATTCATTCTACAAATTGGCGCAATAAATTACGCCCTACAATAAAATCCACCCCATGTAGGGTAGAATTCATTCTACAAGTTGGCGCAATAAATTACGCCCTACAATTATGCTCTACCGTATTTATCTTCAAAACGTACAATATCATCTTCACCTAAATAACTACCTGATTGTACTTCAATCATCTCTAATGGTAATTTTCCGGGGTTTTCTAATGCATGCACAACACCAATAGGGATATAAGTTGACTGATTTTCACTTAATAAAATAGTTTTATCATCCAAGGTTACTTTCGCTGTTCCTGACACAATAATCCAGTGTTCAGCTCGATGATGATGCATTTGCACCGACAATTTAGCCCCCGGATTAACCGTAATACGTTTTACTTGAAAACGTTCACCACTATCAACACTGTCGTATTTACCCCAAGGTCGATATACCTCTCTATGCAATTTTGTTTCAGAACGTTGTAATGTTTTCAATTCATTCACAATATCTTTAACATTCTGTACTTTGCTCTTATCCGCTACTAAAACAGCATCAGGGGTGTCTATCACTACCAAGTTATCAACACCTAACGTAGCAATCAGCTTATTTTGACTATGAACGTAACTATTACGAGTGTCATGCGCAATAACATCACCTTTAAGCACATTGTGCTGTGCATTTTGCTGACAAACTTCCCAAAGGGCTGAATAAGAGCCTACATCACTCCAACCAGCATCAAGAGGGACTACAACCGCATCTGCTGTTTTCTCCATTACCGCATAATCAATTGACTCATCAGCACACTGTAAAAAAGCCTCACGGTCAGGACGGGTAAAGTCGAGATCTTTTTCAACCTCCCTCATCGCGTTTCGGCAAGCGGCTAAAATATCAGGTCTGAAACGTTCAAGCTCTTCAATATAACGACTTGCTTTAAACAAAAACATGCCACTATTCCACAAATACTCACCCGAAGCTAAATAGGCTTTCGCTGTAACTTCATTTGGCTTTTCAACAAATTGAGCAACTTGATATGTAGACCCTTGTTGGTCACAGTCATGTTGACTGCCTTTTTTAATATAACCATAGCCTGTTTCAGCATGCGTAGGCACAATACCAAAAGTCACTAATTTGCCTTGTTGCGCCGAAACAGCAGCCACACTCACCGCTTGATGAAATTTATCAGTGTCTTTAATAACATGATCGGCAGCGAGTACTAATAACAAAGTATCTTCATTTGCAGCCAAAGCATTTAATGCCGCTAACGCAACTGCTGGTGCTGTATTTTTACCCTGTGGTTCCAGCAAAATTGTCGCGTCACGACACTTAACCTGTTTAACTTGTTCCGCCACTAAAAAACGATGATCTTCATTACAAATAAATACAGGAGCTTGATGATTTTCAGGTAAACGCGCTAGCGTGTCTTGCAACATACTGGTGTCATTAACCAAAGATAAAAATTGTTTAGGGAATTGTGAACGGGATAATGGCCATAGTCGTGTACCACTGCCGCCGCACGTAATAACCGGCGAAATAACTGTTGAAGAAGGTTTTACTGAGTTCATTCATCTTCCATTTTATTTAGTGTTAAACATTAAAAGAGCCGTGATAGAACATAATAATAGTTTTTTTAAAAAAATATAAGCGTTTTAATACCTTATTAACAATAACTGCGGTAAATTAAGCTAATCTATATATTTCCACATCAATCTGCATGAATAAGTATCACTTTAACACTATACTTTTTTCATCTATGTTCAATAACTAGCTTAGTGTTATATAGGAGAATTAAATGTTTAACTATGAGGAAGCCTTTTCTCGCAATATTGGTTGGGTTACCAAAGAAGAACAACAAAAATTAAGAAATACAAAAGTTGCTATTGGTGGCTTAGGTGGTGTTGGTGGCGATCATACTATAGTTCTCACAAGACTCGGCATTAGTAACTTTCACATTTCTGATCTAGACGATTATGATGTTGCAAATTTTAACCGTCAAGCAGGTGCCAACATGTCTACATTGGGTAAGCCCAAGGCTGCGGTAATGGAAGAAACAATAAAAGGCATTAACCCTGAAGCAACTGTAAAGAACTTTGACAACGGTATTAATGAAGAAAATTTGGAAGAATTTTTAGACGGTGTGGATATCTATGTTGATAGCTTAGATATATTTTGTTTAGATATTCGCCGTAAAGTATTTAGGCGTTGTTATGAAAAAGGCATCCCGACCATAACAGCAGCGCCAATGGGTATGGGTACCGCTTTTCTTGTTTTTATGCCTGGAAAAATGTCTTTTGACGAATACTTTGCTATTGTTGACCCTTCACCAAATACCAGTGAGAGTAAAAAAGCACAAATTTTTAATGATAATATCATTCGATTTGTCATTGGTGTTTCACCTTCGGTACAACAACGGCACTATTTAGTTGAGCGAGCTTCAGTTAATTTTCTTAAACAAAAAGTACCTTCCACTTGCATGGGCATTTCATTAGCCGCAGGCACATTATGTACTAATGTTTTAAAAATAATTCTTAACCGTGGTGAAGTCATTCATGCCCCGCATGGGTTACACTTTGACGCTTACAGAAATAAATTAATAAAAACGTGGCGACCTTGGGGTAATAAAAATCCTATTCAAAAATATATGTTTTGGCGAGTTAAACAGTTATTAAAAG
Source organism: Colwellia sp. E150_009 (assembly GCF_053543955.1). Taxonomy (NCBI): domain Bacteria; kingdom Pseudomonadati; phylum Pseudomonadota; class Gammaproteobacteria; order Alteromonadales; family Colwelliaceae; genus Colwellia; species Colwellia sp. E150_009. Next base: position 578 of record NZ_JBHFOM010000049.1, on the reverse strand, counting down.
ATAATAATTAACAGGCTTATAACAGCACTCTGCGCAATAAATTACGCCCTACAAAAATACCAGCCAAGGTAGGGTAGAATTTATTCTACAAAGTGGCGCAATAAATTACGCCCTACAAAAATACCAGCCAAGGTAGGGTAGAATTCATGCTACAAAGTGGCGCAATAAATTACACCCTACAAAAACACTAGCCCATGTAGGGTAGAATTTATTCTACAAATTGGCGCAATGAATTACGCCCTACAAATAAAACCAACCAAGGTAGGGTAGAATTCATTCTACAAATTGGCGCAATAAATTACGCACTACAATAAAAACCAGCCCATGTAGGGTAGAATTCATTCTACAAATTGGCGCAATGAATTACGCCCTACAATAAAACCAACCCATGTAGGGTAGAATTCATTCTACAAGTTGGCGCAATAAATCACGCCCTACAAAAACACTAGCCAAGGTAAGGTAGAATTTATTCTACAAAGTGGCGCAATGAATTACGCCCTACAAAAACACTAGCCAAGGTAGGGTAGAATTTATTCTACAAAGTGGCGCAATAAATTACGCCCTACAAAAACACCAGA
>NZ_JBHFOM010000048.1:0-34405 GCF_053543955.1 Colwellia sp. E150_009 | reverse complement strand
CATTGGTTTCTTTTGCGATAAGGGATTTAAAGTCGATGTGATCAAAGGGACTCATAAGTTGTGATATTAGGTATGAAAAATAAAATCAATTAGATCACAAATTTAATAAAAATGGTATAATACTGCCGCGGCGCCCAGAAGTGAAACGCGTAGTGACGAGGGTGGAAAGCGTGTGGGTGTTCTTTTCTTTATGTGAGAGGGTTGTATTTTTAGTGTTCATGAAAAAATTTTATAAATAGAACATTTATTACTAGCCAGCTGATTAATTTTTGTTACACTACCTGCTCAAAAATAATACTAATAATAAACTATACCAAATACTCATTCTTTGAGTTTTATGTATATATGAATGGGAACCTTGATGGAACCGAGGATAAAAGATCAGGATAGTAGTGTCATTGAGCATGAAAATGTTCAGACTTTATTACGAGATTTGAATTCAGCAAATGAACAATTAAAGCAAGCTAATGCCTTTAACGAGGTTTTGAAGAGTAGCTATAAATCTGAATTAGAATCGCTTGTAGAAGAGCGGACACAGGAACTTGAAAGGGCCAATTCAAACTTACGCTTACAAATAGCCGAAAGGTTAAAAGCGGAGCAACAACTTTATTTTGATGCTCATCATGATTCATTAACTAAACTTCCTAATCGTGCAATGTTTACTGACAGGCTAAGTTACGCTATCAGGCATTTAAAGCGACATCCTGATCAACGATTTGCCGTATTATTTATCGACCTTGACAGGTTTAAAATCATTAATGATACATTAGGGCACCATGCTGGTGATACCTTCCTCGTTGAAATTTCTTCAAGATTAAACGCCTGTGTTCGGGACAATGATGTTTTAGCAAGGTTAGGTGGTGATGAATTTGTTATTTTATTAGACTCATTACAATCAGAAAATGTAGAGGATGTTGCCAACCGTATTATAACGAGTATAGAAAAACCGTATAAAATTGAAAGTAATACATTGTACTCTAGTGCAAGTATTGGTATTGCTTTGTGTAACGGGCATTATCAAAATGCAGATGAAGTGTTACGAGATGCAGATGCTGCAATGTATCAAGCTAAGGGTTTAGGTCGAGGACGATTTATTTTTTTTGATGATAGTATGAGAGATAAACTTGTTGCAACGATGACACTAGAACAAGAGTTGAGAATCGCAATACAGCAGGAGCAATTTGAACTACACTATCAAAAGATATCTGATTTGAGTTGTACTAAGATTATTGGATTTGAGGCATTATTACGTTGGAACCATCCTATTAAGGGTTTGTTAACACCAAGTTATTTTTTACATTTAGCAGAAGAAACAGGGATTATTCTGACGATTGAAACTTGGGTTATTGAAGAAGTTGCTAGACAACTGCATATGTTGAAAAATAGCCAAGAAAATCAACATGCTTTTATCGCTATCAATTTATCTGGCAAACATCTTACACAAACTAATCAACTGAATAAGCTGGTTACTTTAATCAACGAACAGGATTTTGAACCACAAAGACTAATTTTAGAATTTAATGAAACAGCTTTTTCTCAACATGAAGCGCACTCTCTTAAAGGTTTACGAAAGTTAAAAAGTATTGGAGTTAAATTGGCGTTAGATGATTATGCTTCAGGTGTTTCGTCCTTCAATTTTTTACACAATTATCCCTTTGAATTTATTAAATTAGATCGTGGATTTATCCGAACTTTAACAAACAGTAATAGAAATTTACCTTTAGTTAAAGCTTTACATGATCTGGGTGAACAATATGGCTATCGATTAGTTGCAGAAGGCATAGAAAGTGAAAGTGTTTTGAAAAAGCTTCACTCTGCAGGTTGTGATTTTGGGCAGGGATACCACATAAGCAAACCCGAAAAATTGCTACGAAGTTCTGTTATATGCAAAACACAAAATTGTGCGTAATATATATCCCTCAAGTACTATTAGCGTGTCTTAAATATTGTCTTAGCGCATAATTTTTTAAAACAATATATGCTTTTACTCGTTTACTCAATATGTTCTGGTGTATACTGCTATTAAATTGATTATAGGAGTTTGTTATGGCTGGTATCGGTATTTGGCAATTATTAATTGTTGCCCTTATTATTGTTTTATTATTTGGCACTAAAAAATTGCGTAACCTCGGTGGAGATTTAGGATCCGCGATTAAAGGTTTTAAAAACGCAGTAACGGATGAAAAAGATTCTGAGAATAAGTCTGAAGCTAGCGCTGATTCTTTAGTTGATAATACATCAGCAGCAAATGAAACAAGCAAAAAAGAAAACCAAAAAGAAAATAGTCAGGCATAACAAATGTTTGATATAGGCTTTTGGGAATTAATGCTGATTGGTGTTATGGGCTTAGTGGTTTTGGGGCCAGAACGTTTACCTATTGCGATTAGAACTATCAGAGGCTGGATAACTGGCGCTCGTAAGTTCACGGATACGATGAAATCAGAACTCTCAGAAGAATTAAGAGTTCATGAATTGCATGCGAATTTGAAAAAGGCAGAACAAGGTAATATGGCTGATATGTCACCAGAGGTGGCTGAATCCGTTAAATCCTTACAAGAAGCTGCGGCAATGGTAAATGAACCATTTAAAAAAATCGACACATCAGCATTAGATGAAATGATATCAACGTCACTTGCAAATTCTAAATCCAACAAAGATGCTTCGTTAGCGGTAGATGATATTGAAAGTGATAATGCATTGAACAATGATAAATCAGCTTATTCCCAAACAAGTGATACATCTACTATAGATGACAAAACTAAAGACAAATGAATTCAACTAAACAATCAAACCAGGAAAACCCTGAGATAACACAAAAAAGTGTCACTCTTTTTGATCACTTATTGGAATTGAGAACGCGTTTATTACACGCCGTATTAGGTGTTATTATAGTGTTTTGTAGTTTAGTTTATTTTGCTCAAGATATTTATCAATACTTGGCTCAACCATTACTTCAAACGATGCCTTCTGGATCACAGATGATAGCAACAGATGTTGCTTCACCATTTTTTGCGCCCTTTAAGTTAACAATAGTTTTGTCTATCTTCATTGCAATGCCGTATATTCTTTATCAAATATGGTCCTTTATTGCGCCAGGGTTATATCGAAACGAGAAGAAGTTAGTTGCTCCATTAATGCTTGGCTCAACGTTGCTCTTTTATGGCGGAATTGCTTTTGCTTATTTTGTTGTTTTTCCGGTTGTGTTTGCTTTTTTTACCTCAGTAGCGCCTGAAGGGGTGGTTATTGCAACTGATATTAGTAGTTATTTAGATTTTGTTTTGAAATTGTTTTTTGCCTTTGGTGCAGCATTTGAAATACCAATTGCAATTATATTGTTGTGTTGGACGGGTGTAACTAGTCCTAATAGTTTACGTCAAAAACGCCCCTATGTTATTGTTGGAGCTTTTGTTATTGGTATGTTGCTTACACCGCCAGATATCATTTCTCAATCAATGCTTGCTATTCCAATGCTACTTTTATTCGAAGTAGGTATTATTATTGCTTCTTTGTATCATAAAGAGGATGAAGAACTAGAGGACAAAGTGTCATGAGAGTAAACATTATTGTATTAATAGCATTGTGTAGTGTGTTGGTATCCCCAAATGTTTTTTCTAAAGTAATAAATAGTGACGCCACTGATGGCTTATCATATTGTTCAAAGCTATTAAATGGAGATAAACGACTTGCTTGTTATGATGAATTAGCTAAAAAATATTTTGTAAGTGTTAAGTTGGATGAACCAGATACGCATCAGGTCGTCCAAGCAAAAGCGCCTGTAGCAAAAGTAAAAAATATTATTACTGAAGAAAAACAAAAAATTGATGAATTTTCAAAGGAAGACATAATTAAAAAGGATGGGGAAAAAGAGCTTGAGAGCATCACTTCTACTATTACTAGTATTAAAAAATTAATAAGAGGTGAATTAGTCATTGATTTAGAAAATGGACAACAATGGCGCCAAAAAGACTCTGCCAGAATTAGTTTAAAAGTAGGTGATGAGGTTATTTTGAAAAAAGGGGCGTTAGGCGCAGTGTATTTTTATAAAGTTGGAAGCAATAGAAGAATTAAGGTTAAACGACTAAAATAGTGATTGATATAGGGGTTAACTTAACCAACAAGCGCTTTGACAAAGATCGAGTAGAAGTAATAGCTCGTGCTAAACAATTAGGGCTAAAGCAACTACTCATTACAGGCACTAACATTAATGAGAGTAAGCAAGCTTTAGTGTTGTGCCAATGTTATCAAGAACAATTTCCCAACACCTTATATGCTACTGCAGGAGTTCACCCCCATGATGCTGATGGTGTGAGTGAACATTATTTATCTGATTTAGCAATGTTAGCTGAACAACCACATGTCAAGGCTATTGGAGAGTGCGGTTTAGATTTCAATCGAAATTTTTCTCAACCAAGCCAACAATTAACTATCTTTAAAGAACAGATACAGCTAGCAAAACAACTTTCCATGCCATTATTCTTACATCAACGTGATGCGTTTAATTCTTGGTATACGCTATTAAAGCCTTTTATTGATCATGTACCCGCAATGATTTCTCATTGTTTTACGGGTAATAAAGAAGAATTGAAAAAATGCATAGACGTAGGTATGTATATTGGCATTACGGGTTGGATATGTGATGAAAGAAGAGGTCAATCTTTACAAGATATTGTTGATTTAATTCCTTTAAACCGTTTACTTATTGAAACAGATGCGCCTTATTTGACACCAAGAACAATTAAACCTAAGCCTAAAAGCAATCGTAATGAACCAAGTTACTTGCCATATATTATTGAAAAAATTGCAGATATAACAGGCCTTGACCCTGACGAAATAGCTTGTCAAACTAGTATGAATGCTCGGCAAGCGTTTAATTTACCAATTTAATTTGCCACACTTACTAAGGCTTGAGCTAAGCGTTTATTATGGTCAAATTTCTTCACCAAATATTAAAAACAAGGCAAGTATTCTACTTGTTTTTTGGTCTGTTTTTTATGGTGCAGGCTCAGGCTGAAGTTCCTAACTATAATATTGATCAGAATAAGCAATTAGTTGTTCATTATTTACATTATTTTACTAGTGCCCCCTTGCAGAATAAAATTGAAATTAATGAGCTATATAAGCATGATTGGCATGATGTTTACTTGAAAAACGGCGATATGTTAATTATGCCAGGTAAAAATTGGTTTGCATTTGATTTAACAAATCAAAGTGATAAAGCACAATCAGTTTATCTTGATATAGCCAATCAAGTGCGAATGAGTCAGGTTGAGTTGTTTGTTCAAGATATTGAGCATAATATCACTGAAAAAAAGATGCAACTGCAACGCAGTAATAATCGAAACGCCAAAGTTACAGTATCACCACACTCTCAAATTACACTTTATTTAACTGTTGAGAGTGCGACCCAGTTGCGTACTTCCGTTAACATATATTCAGTGAATAAATATATTGAGGCAAGTAGCACACTACAGTTTCAGCAAGGTATTGCCATTGGGGGGTTGTTTTGTTTGTCTGTTGTTTTTCTCTTGCTATTCTTTGCAACAGGTAATAAACCTATTTTTACTCTTTTTGGTTATTTTTTAAGTAACACCTTCATGCTTTCAGCAATGCTTGGTTTTAATCTCTATTACCTATTTACTTATTTACCTGAATTAATTGGTATTGAAATTCCGCTGCTAGTAGCCGCATCGGCAATTTTTTTATTTGTGTTTACCGCTCAGCTTTTTAATCTAAAAACTAGATTTTATCATATTTATCAAACAATTCGTATGAGTTCGTGGGGGCTTTTTCTGTATATGCCATTAAGTCTTTATTTTTCTGTGGCTGATAATATATCTATTAGTATGGCTATTTATGCTTTAGTGAATTTTTCGTTAATTGCTTTAGGACTTTATTTACGCAAGTTCGGTAGTCGCTTAGCGTTACTGTTTACTTTCGCTATGACTGTACAGTTTATTCTTGTTGTGATTGTTATTGTTTCTGTTAACTGGTTTGATATAGGGTTTATTGCTTATAGAGATTTATTTTATGGGATGCTTTTTTGGCTTAATTGCTTGTTAATGACTTTCATACTAAGTCGACAATACCGTTACCAGCTAATAGATAAACAAGAAGCACAACGCCAAGCACTGCAAAATGCTATTGCTTCTGAACGGGTGCAGGAAGAGTTATTAAGGCTCAAATCACAGAACCAAGAAGAGTTAGAAAACCGTGTGCAAGAGCGTACTTTAGAGCTCAATATTGCTTTGCAAGAGTTAGAAGAAGTGAATCATGAACTTGAGCAAAAGAATACGTTAGATGAACTAACAGGTTTATTTAACAGGCGGTTTTATGATCAAAAAATTCTTGCAGAATATCGTCGTAGTAAACGAAATTTAACTCCATTAAGTTTAGTTTTAATAGATATAGACCACTTTAAAGTTGTTAATGATACTTATGGGCACTTAGCCGGTGATTGGTGTCTGGCATGGTTAAGTGAGCAAATTAAAGGTAGTTTAAAACGGAGTGCTGATATGGCATTTCGTTATGGTGGAGAAGAATTTTGTTTAATCTTGCCTGATACAGATGAAAAAGGAGCAATATCTTTAGCTGAAACATTGAGAAAAAGTATTGCTAAACAAGTATGTATTTACAAAGATATAAGAATTCCATTAACAATTAGCAATGGTATATTTACGTATAATCAACAAGATAATATGACACCAGAACAAATATTCTCCAGCGCAGATAAAGCGCTTTATCAAGCAAAACATGATGGTCGGAATCAAACACAAGTAGGTAAAGAAAGTTGTGAATAACACAAAAACTCTAGGAATATAGTAATGAACAATAGTAATTTTTTTGGGCAATACCCAGCTCGCCGTATGCGTCGCATGCGCAAAGATGATTATACTCGTCGCTTAATGGCTGAACATCAGGTCACCGTGAATGATTTAATTTATCCAGTATTTGTATTGGAAGGAGAGAATCAACGAGAAGCTATCGCTTCTATGCCTGGTGTAGAGAGAAAAAGTATTGATTTGTTATTAGAAGAGGCACAAGAGTTAGTCGCTTTAGGTATACCTGCTATTGCGCTTTTTCCTGTCACTCCCAGTGACAAAAAATCATTAATGGCAGAAGAGGCTTATAACCCTGAAGGCCTCGCACAACGTGCAGTTAGAGCGTTAAAATCTGCATTTCCACAATTAGCTGTAATTACTGATGTTGCCCTTGACCCTTTTACTACTCATGGTCAAGACGGTATTTTAAGTGAAAGCGATGCAAACAAAGCAGGCCCAGAAGGTTATGTGCTAAATGAGGTAACTAAAGATATTCTCGTTAAGCAAGCGTTATCTCATGCACAAGCGGGTGCTGATATTGTTGCTCCTTCGGATATGATGGATGGTCGTATCGGTGCAATCAGGGAGGCGCTTGAAGCTAATGGTTTTGTAAACACTAAAATTTTAGCTTATTCAGCAAAATATGCGTCTAATTATTACGGTCCATTTCGCGATGCAGTAGGTTCTGCGGGGAATATTAAGGGCGGTAATAAGCATACTTATCAGATGGATCCAGCTAACAGTAATGAAGCACTACATGAAGTGGCTCAAGACATTGCAGAAGGGGCTGATATGGTAATGGTTAAACCAGGTATGCCATATTTAGATATAGTGCGCCGGGTTAAAGATACCTTTCAAGTACCAACCTATGCGTACCAAATCAGTGGAGAATATGCTATGCATATGGCAGCAATTCAAAATGGCTGGTTAGCAGAAAAACCCTGTGTTATGGAAGGGCTACTTGCATTTAAACGTGCTGGAGCTGATGGAGTTTTAACTTATTTTGCTAAACAAGTGGCAAGATGGTTAAAGGAAGATAAAGTGTAACGAACAGAGTTGCCTATGTTTGTAGTTACACAATTAACTAGGCAACATCTCATGTAAAATCCCTTCTCGTAGCGCACCAGTCGATAATTTAAGCTCTTTAATGTCTAAACAATTGAAGAGCGCAATTAAAATACATAAACCACTGGCTAAAACTGACCTCCTGTCTGTTCTTAGTCCATCTAAAAAAATATGTTCGATAGATTGACACTCAATGAGCGCTTGTTTAATTTCATGTAAAAAACTGTTTGTAATAATGATACTTTGTTGACGGTAAGAGAGAATTTCGGCTAAAGCTTGAATGGTGCCTGAACTACCTACAACCGTTTGCCAACCCAATGCAACAAAGTCAGTACGAACAGGCATAATGATAGAACATGCGGCATTAATGGCTGTAGCAAAGTTTTGTTCTGACAGTTGCCCATTAGTAAAAAACCTCTCTCTAAAACTAACACAACCAACGTCTAAGCTTACTGCTTTTTTTGCTATTGTGCCTTTACCAATAATTAATTCTGTACTTGCTCCACCGATATCAACGACTAGTCTTTTTAGTGATAAATCAGATTGACAAGTATAGGCAACGCCGCTGTATATTGTTTCAGCCTCTTGCTTGCCTGTAAGTAACTGTATTTTTACAGGAAGAATATTATTGGCTTTAGTTAAAAAGTCATCACGATTTTTAGCTATTCTTAATGTGGCTGTCGCAACAATTTTAATATTACTTAACGGGATAGTTGAAAGGTGTTTAGCAAATAAACTTAAACAATCAAGTCCTCGCTTAATTGCTTTTTCGCTAAGTTCATTTTGATTATTAAGACCAGAAGCTAAACGGACTTTACGCTTAACCTTATTCACGGTATTAATTTTATTTTTATGTAAACAGACAATAGATAAATGAAAGCTGTTAGAGCCTAGATCAACCACAGCATAATGATTAGTGTCGTACTGTGGTATTTCGTTTAACGATAACATATGACAATGTACTTTAAATTAACGACGGCCGCGGTAATTGCTATTACCGCCTTGTCGACTACCATTAGAGCGTGTTGCATTTGATCTATGGCGTCGTTGGCGAGGTTTAGGTTTTGGTAAACCCTCAAGTAAAGCATCATGATCATACTTGCTTACAGGTAATTCATGTTCAATATATGTTTCAATGGCAGGCAAATTAAATACATACTGCTCACAAGCTAAACTAATAGCATGCCCCGTTTCTCCCGCACGACCTGTTCTACCAATACGATGAACATAATCTTCACAATCATCGGGTAAATCGTAGTTGAATACATGCGTTACTGCTGGAATATGTAGCCCACGAGCAGCAACATCTGTTGCAACTAAGAAGTCTAAGCTACCTCTAGTAAATTGCTCTAATATTTTTAAACGTTTTTTCTGAGGCACATCCCCAGTGAGCAAACCAACACGTAATTTGTCAGCAACAAGATGGTCATAAACTTTCTCGCAGACATGTTTTGTATTAGCGAAAATGATAGCTTTTTCAGGCCAATCTTCTTCTATAAGCGTTTGTAATAAAATCATTTTATCTTCATTTGAAGGGTAAAATAATTCTTCACTTATACGAGTATTTGTTTTTTGCTCAGGTTCTACTTCGACACTGGTTGGATCATTCATATGCTCAAAAGCAAGCTCTTTAACTCGAAATGATAAGGTTGCTGAAAATAGCATGCTTAAACGTTGAGGTGCTGGCGGCATTTTATCAAACATATAGCGAATATCTTTGATAAAGCCTAAATCAAACATTCTGTCAGCTTCATCGAGGACAATAGCTTCAATATTTGATAAGTTATATATACCTTGTTTCATGTAATCAATTAAACGACCACAAGTGCCAATTAAAATATCAACACCTTGCTCTAGCTCTAAACGTTGGCTCTCATAGCCCTCGCCACCATAAACAACGCCAAGGCGAAGGCCAGTGGCTTTAGAAATTTCAATAGCGTCACGGTGAATTTGAATTGCTAATTCACGTGTGGGTGCCATAATCAATGCCCTAGGCTGATTATGTGTAGGTGCTTCTTTTTGTAACAAATGATGGAAAGTTGCTGCCAAAAAGGCAATAGTTTTGCCTTCGCCTGTTTGTGCTTGTCCAGCAATATCGGTGCCTTGAAGCAGCACAGGTAAAGATTTCGCCTGGATAGACGTACAATATTCGAAGCCCATGGCTTCTAATCCGGTCACTACTTGCGGTGCAAGATTTAAGTCAGCGAATTTAATTTTAGTTAAATGTGTTTTTTTCATGGCGCTAGCTTAACATCATAGTAGCCTAATAACTAATTTTAGCTACTATTTGTGTAGATAATAGAAAACAAACTTGATATTTAAACAAGAAAGCCCCATAACACTTTTATATTGACATAGAATGTTGTAATTAATAGATTGGTTTAACCACCATAACCTACGGAGAATGAGATGAATGACAAAATTGTTCAGCTAACTGATGATAGTTTCGAAGCCGATGTTTTAAAAGCATCTGGGCTAGTGTTGGTCGATTTTTGGGCTGAATGGTGTGGTCCTTGTAAAATGATAGCCCCTGTACTTGATGATATTGCTACTGAGTATGAAGGCAAAGTGACTGTCGGTAAGTTAAATATTGACCAAAATTCAGACACCCCCCCTAAATATGGTGTAAGAGGTATTCCTACATTATTATTATTTAAAGACGGCGAACTTGCCGATACAAAGGTTGGTGCTTTGTCGAAAACACAATTAAAAGAGTTTTTAGACAAAAATCTGTAAGATTAGCTCTAAAATCCCAAAAAGCCTGGAATAATTTTCAGGCTTTTTTGTTTAATTTATATATTATGAAAAATATTTGCTTACATTTTAACGAGTACCTTTACCTAGGTGACTTTTAATGTTAAATTTAAGTCCTGAGTAAAAAATAACATCTCTTTACCCCTATCTTACTGTCTTTATCGGCTACTTATAAGCCACATTATATTGATATGAAGGTTATAAAACACATTTGAAATATACTGTCGTCGGCAATCGCCCTAGACGTAATCACTTAAAATAATTTAAGAAACCCCCTATGAACCTTACCGAACTAAAAGAAAAATCCGTTAACGAACTGGTGAAATTAGCTGAAGAAATGAAGCTAGAAAACCTGGCTAGAACACGCAAGCAAGATATAATTTTTGCTATATTAAAAAAACATGCTGAAAATGATAATGATATTTTTGGTGGTGGTGTTTTAGAAATACTTCAAGATGGTTTTGGTTTTTTACGCTCCGCAGACTCTTCCTACTTAGCTGGCCCAGATGATATTTATGTCTCTCCTAGTCAAATTCGTCGTTTTAGCATGCGTACAGGCGATACTATTCAAGGAAAGATTCGTTCACCGAAGAAAGGTGAACGTTACTTTGCCTTATTAAAAGTCACTGAAGTTAATTTTGATCGTCCAGAAAATTCACGAAATAAGATTTTATTTGAGAACTTAACGCCAATACATCCTAATGAACGTTTCACTATGGAGCGTGGTAATGGTTCAACCGAAGATATTACTGCTCGTATATTAGATTTAGCATCTCCAATAGGGAAAGGACAACGTGGTTTAATTGTTGCCCCTCCTAAAGCGGGTAAAACACTATTATTACAAAATATAGCGCAAAGTATTGCTTATAATCATCCTGATGCAGAATTAATGGTGTTGCTCATTGATGAACGACCTGAAGAAGTAACTGAAATGCAACGCCTTGTTAAAGGTGAAGTGGTAGCTTCAACATTTGATGAGCCAGCTAGTCGCCATGTACAAGTTGCAGAAATGGTGATAGAAAAAGCAAAACGTTTAGTTGAACATAAAAAAGATGTCGTGATTCTACTAGACTCTATTACTCGACTAGCTCGAGCATATAACACCGTGGTTCCTTCTTCAGGCAAAATTCTAACGGGTGGTGTTGATGCAAACGCTTTACATCGTCCTAAGCGTTTCTTTGGTGCAGCCCGTAATATTGAAGAAGGCGGTAGTTTAACCATCATCGCGACGGCATTAGTCGATACCGGTTCTAAAATGGATGAAGTTATCTATGAAGAATTTAAAGGCACGGGTAATATGGAGCTACACTTATCACGTAAAGTTTCAGAGAAACGCGTTTTCCCTGCTATTCACATTAATCGTAGTGGTACACGTCGTGAAGAATTGATCACTAAGCCTGATGAGTTACAAAAAATGTGGATTTTGCGTAAAATCGTACATGAAATGGATGAAGTTGGCGCGATTGAATTCCTTATTGATAAATTGGCTATGACTAAGACCAATGATGAATTTTTTGACTCAATGAAACGTAAGTAAGTTTTTACTTTTGACAGAAAACCAGTCGTACCGACTGGTTTTTTTGTTTTTAAACCGTTTTCTTAACATTTAATGACAATTATGAAATATAACGACTTAAGAGACTTTATCAGCCAGTTAGAAAAAATGGGGCAATTAAAGCGCATTACTAGCCCCGTTTCTACTCATCTTACTATGACTGAAATTAGCGACCGTACATTGCGAGCTAAAGGACCAGCATTATTATTTGAGAATGCGGTGGATGAAAACGGTAAACCTTATGATGTACCTGTATTAACTAATCTTTTTGGCACACCTGAGCGTGTTGCTTTAGCGATGGGACAAAGTGATGTTAAGGCTTTGCGAGATGTCGGTAAACTACTTGCCATGTTAAAAGAGCCTGAACCCCCAAAAGGTTTTAGAGACGCCTTAGGCAAGCTACCTATTTACAAACAGGTGCTTAACATGCCAACTAAAATGGTAAAAAAACCGTTATGTCAGCAAATTGTGTTGAGTGGTGATGAGGTAGATTTAAATAAATTACCCATTCAAACTTGTTGGCCAGGTGACGCTGCACCGCTGATAACATGGGGCTTAACCATTACAAAAGGGCCTCATAAAGAGCGACAAAATTTAGGTATTTATCGACAACAAGTCTTGTCTAAAAATAAAGTGATTATGCGTTGGTTGTCGCATCGTGGTGGTGCATTAGATTTCCAAGAATTTAAACAATTGCATCCAGGAGAAAAATATCCAGTTTCGGTTGCTTTAGGTGCCGATCCAGCCACTATTTTAGGTGCTGTAACACCCGTTCCCGACACCTTGTCAGAATATGCTTTTGCGGGGCTATTACGTGGTGCTAAAACCGAAGTAGCTAAATCAATTAGTAATGATTTAGAGGTGCCTGCAACGGCAGAAATCATTTTAGAAGGGTATTTAGACCCAGATGAAACAGCACCAGAAGGGCCCTATGGTGATCATACTGGTTATTATAACGAAGTCGATGACTTTCCTGTATTCACCGTAACACATATTACTATGCGTAAAAATCCTATTTACCATAGTACTTATACAGGTCGTCCGCCAGACGAACCTGCCATTTTGGGAGTAGCGCTAAACGAAGTTTTTGTACCCATTTTGCAAAAACAGTTCCCTGAAATACAAGATTTCTATTTGCCACCTGAGGGGTGTTCGTATCGTTTAGCGGTTGTGACTATTAAAAAGCAATACGCAGGGCACGCTAAGCGTGTAATGATGGGTGTTTGGTCGTTCTTACGTCAATTTATGTATACTAAATTTGTTATTGTATGTGACGATGATGTGAATGCTCGTAATTGGGAAGATGTTATTTGGGCAATGACCACCCGAATGGATCCCAGCCGAGATACAGTGCTCATTGAAAATACCCCAATAGACTATTTAGATTTTGCTTCGCCAGTATCAGGTTTAGGCTCAAAAATGGGGTTAGACGCAACGAATAAATGGCCAGGTGAAACTAATAGAGAATGGGGAGAGCCAATAGTTATGGATGAAGCGATTAAACAGCAAGTTGATGATATTTGGGATGAACTTAATATCTTCTCAGAAGCAACAATGAAAGAACAAGGTTAATAAATGAATACAGTTAATTGTCAAATAATATCATTAACATCGCTTACACCGCATGTGTATAAAGTGTTATTAAAACCGAGTCAAAAAGTCGATTTTATTCCTGGTCAATATTTAAATTTTATCATGAGTGATAAGGATAAACGCCCATTTTCTATTGCGAGCTCACCAAATAGTGACTTAATAGAATTGCAAATTGGTGCTTTTATTGCCGACAGTTACCCAATGCAAGTGATTGAGCGTATTAAAGCTTCACAGGCAAACAATGAGCCTGTAGCTGTTGAAATTCCATTAGGTAATGCACAGCTTCGTACTGATAGTGAACGACCATTGCTTTTGCTAGCAGGTGGCACAGGTTTTTCTTATATAAAATCAATGTTTGAATATTTAGTTGAGCAAAACTCGCATCGTCATATTATGGTGTATTGGGGGTTAAGAGAGTTGTCAGCGGCTTACGAATTAGAAGAAACTGCAGCAATGATCGCTAAATTACCTTATGCTAACTTTATTCCTGTTATTGAAAATGTGGCAGAAAATACGGGTAAAAATGATGTTTGGCAAGGAAAAACGGGCTTAGTTCATCAAGCAGTAATGCATGATATTATTAGTTTAGAGCCTTATGATATATATCTTGCTGGTCGTTTTGATATGGTAGGACTTATACGAAGTGATTTTATAGAGCATGGCGCATTGGTCGAGCATATGTATGCTGATGCATTTGCTTTTATTTAAATGAAAACAAATGTTGATTGCACAGTAATTACAAGGATGTAATACGTTCAAATAGTTCCCTATTTCAGCTAACACCATAAATACCCCAACTAAGTATAATATAAATCAAGCTATTTAATTCACTACAAAATTTACCTTGAAGTATTTCTATTATTTCAATACCTCATAGTTATCATTCTATATTTCTTCAATCAATGCTTTACTTCTAAGCCTTTTAATTCTCGCTGAGTGGGAAAGAACTTAATCAACTGGTATAACTTAACAAACTTAGTATTAAACATTTATATAAACAAAGGGTATTCACTACAGTTATTAATGATAATGGTTATCATTGACATTCTTGTTGTTCTTTTGTAAAGTGCGCGCATTCAGAATAATAAACACATAAAACACAATTTTTTGACAAGGGTTTTCAATGAAAAATCAATTTAAGTATCAAACGTTAGCAGCATGTATTGCAATGGTTTGTAGTGTTGCACAAGCTGATAATAGTCAAGCGAATGAAGCCGAGGCACCAATAGAGCATATGGTTGTCAGTGCAACAGGTTTTGAGCAAAAACTTACCGCAGCACCTGCGAGCATCTCTATAATTACAGAAGCAGATCTTAGAACGCGTCCTTTTATTACACTTCTTGATGCAATTAAATATCAAGAAGGTGTTGATATTGGAACAAGCCGCGATAAAACAGGGCAGGGTTCTATTAGCATGCGTGGCTTAACGAGTGAGTATTCATTGATATTAGTTGATGGTAAACGTCAAAATAATCATGGTGATATATACCCTAATAACTTTGGTGGCAATGCTTTTGGGCATATTCCTCCAATGGATGCTATCGCACGAGTTGAAGTGATTAGGGGCCCAGCATCAACATTGTATGGTGCCGATGCTCTCGGTGGTGTTATTAATATAATAACCAAAAAGGCAGAGGGAAAATGGTCAGGCTCTATGAGTTTTGGCCGTAGTTTGCAAACGGATGATCAATTTGGTGATGATATCACTACTGACTTTTTTGTTATGGGGCCTTTAATTGAAGACACCTTGGAGCTTAGCTTACGTGGTAGCATTTATGAAAGACAAGCGTCTTCACCAGAGTTTTCTCCAGCAACGGATCCAAATGGCGTAATACATGAACGTTCACTAGGTTTTGGTAGTGGTGGGAAAACTGTTGATAATACTAATCAACAATACGGCGTATCCTTATTGTTTACACCGAGTACAGCACACACAATTCGCTTTGATTACGATAACTCTAATCAAAAGTATGACAACACCCCTACCTATAATATTAATACTGAAGAGATTATTTATCCGCTAGGAACTAAAGATAATATTGAATCAATATGGCGTACGTCTGGCGGACAAGTTTCGCCTCGTGCTGGGTATGCTGCTGATCAAGAGTTTGACCGAGAATGGTGGTCGTTAACTTATGATGCTGATTGGGGGTTTGCTAGCTCGTTTGTTGCTTTATCTTATGTTGAAACTCAAAATAATGGCCGTACTATGCCGTTAACTGTTGCTGAACGTCAATTATTACAAGTAATGTACGATGGTGAGGGTGATTATGCGGGTATGGCAGAGGCTGATAGAAAAGCATTAGCAGAAGAAACTTTTTTACCTAGACCACAACGTCCTTTAGAAAGCAGCCAATATACATTAGACGCTCGTTTAGATATTCCATTAACTGATTTAGCAGGTGATCATAATTTAGTGATTGGCGGTCAGCTTACTGATGGTGAATTGCTTGATGGTGTTTTTGGTATGGAAGATAATGTTACTAATGGTGTACAAGAGCATAAAATGTATGCGCTTTTTGTTGA
Organism: Colwellia sp. E150_009; assembly: GCF_053543955.1. Taxonomy (NCBI): domain Bacteria; kingdom Pseudomonadati; phylum Pseudomonadota; class Gammaproteobacteria; order Alteromonadales; family Colwelliaceae; genus Colwellia; species Colwellia sp. E150_009. The sequence continues at coordinate 18,094 of NZ_JBHFOM010000048.1, read as the reverse complement.
AGATAACTGGACTATTATTGAACCACTAACCATTACAGCAGGTATTCGTTACGACAAGCATGACGTGTTTGGTAGTAATATTTCACCTCGTTTATATTCTGTTTACACCTTATCTGATAATTGGACGATTAAAGGGGGCGTAAGCACAGGATTTAAGACCCCTAAAACAACTGATTTGTATGACGGTATTACAGGGTTTGGCGGTCAAGGTACCTCTCCTTTTGCTGGTAATCCAGACTTAGAACCCGAAACCAGTGTTAATAGTGAGATAGCTTTATATTGGAATGCTCCTAAAAAGGGTCATAATTTTAATATTACTTATTTTATGACTGAATTCGAAGATAAAATAGCCTCGGGCGACCGAATTAATAGTTGTAGGGCGACTAACGGTGTCCGTCCGTGTGTTAATTTAGGTGCTTATGATGATTTAGGTTATACAACATATAGCCAAAAAATAAATATTGATAAAGTAGATATTCAAGGTATTGAAGTTGCTGGTAGAATTAACCTGACAGAACGTTGGAATATTAGTGCCAACTATACATGGACAGATAGCGAACAAAAGAGTGGCGCTCAGGAAGGTCAACCATTAACTAATACAGCGGAACATATGGCTAATATTACTGCTGACTGGACAATAACTGACAGTTTAAATGTTTATCTTCAACTTGAAATGCGCTCTGATCGCTATAGAGATTGGGATAGCACACTTGAAAAAGCATTGTATTATAAAAACTATAACGCATTAAATCTTGGTGCACGTTATAAACTTAATGAAAATGTGAGTGTTAATTTACGTGTAAATAATCTACTTGATGAAGACTTTACTTCTTATTCAACGCATTATGCTGATTTAAATGACGATGGCCAGTATGAATATTTATCTGGCCGAGGTGAAATTAGTGAAGTGGTATTTACAGATGACTACAATATTAAAGATAAAGCCCGTAGTTTTTGGGTAAGTCTTAATGCTTCCTTCTAATTAGGTTTAAAAAAGGAATTCAAACAGTATATGAAACTATTTTTAGGTAACGCACGTCAATGGCATTGGATCAGTGCGGCTATTTGTAGTATTGGTATGCTGTTTTTTTCATGGACGGGAATAACGCTTAACCATGCAGGTGATATTCCTGCCAATTCAGATATCACTACAATTGAAGCAAATTTATCTGAGAGCATCTTGCAGCATTGGCGTTCCCTTGATGAAAATAGAAATATATTGCCAGAAAATGTTCGACAATATTTGAAAAGTAAATATGACTTATATATTCCTGCCACTATCGCTGGTGAGCTGAATGACGGTGAGTTTTATTTAGCTATGCCAAAACCAGGTGTTGATGCTTGGCTTTCAGTAGACCTTGAAAGTGGAGAGTTAATTTATGAACGTACAGACCGGGGTTGGATTTCATTCTTTAATGATTTACACAAAGGTCGGTACACAAATGAAGCTTGGCGCTGGTTTATCGATATATTTGCTGTGATTTGTATTGTTTTTTGTTTAAGTGGTTTATGGCTGCTATACAAGCAATCAACATTTAGATTGTCAACATGGCCAATAATTTCGCTAGGGGTATTATTACCTCTCATTATTATTTTAACGAGTTTACACTGATTATCGTGTTTAAAAGGAAAAGCAATGAATCGTAATATTCTGTTTAGCATAGTATTTTTATCAATACTGGGGTTAAGCGTCACTTCTCATGCTGCCAGTAATAACTTACTAGTAGAGGTTGAACTGCCACGCATGAATGTTGCTGAATACCATAGGCCATATGTTGCTATGTGGTTAGAAGATAGTAACCGTAAAGCCACTCAAATTGCCTTATGGTATGACTTGGCGATGAAAGAAGATGAAGGCAAAAAATGGCTTAAAGATATTCGTCAGTGGTGGCGACGCATTGGTAGAAAAGCAGAAGAGTCCTTTGATGGTTTAACTTCTGCCACTAAAGGGCCCGGAAAGCACACTATTTCAATAAACTTGAATGCAAAAGAACTCAAAGCATTACCTGCAGGTGCTTACCAATTACGCATTGAAGCATCAAGAGAAGTTGGAGGTAAAGAAATGGTTAATATTCCAATAATTTGGCCAATCAACACGACTGATTTCCCTTTAACCGTCTCTGGTAAGACAGAGTTGGGTAACATTAGTATTAAATTAAGCGAAAAATAACATTTTAAAAGGATCAAATAATGAAAGTATTTTCATCATTTAAGGCAATATTCTCTATTGGCATAGCGGTGAGTTTAAGTTTTAGTGCGCATGCGCATCGTGCGTGGATTGTGCCAAGCACCACTAATTTATCAGGTGATGCGCCATGGGTTACATTTGATGCAGCTGTTTCAAACTCTTTATTTGTACCAGAGCATGTGCCACTGCGCATGAAGGGTTTAACCGTACAAGACCCAACAGGAAAACTAGTTGATGTTGCTAATGCGCATACAGGTAAATATCGCTCAACATTCGACTTAAATTTATTAACACAAGGAACGTACAAAATTGGTTATGCATCGGGTGGTTTGCGTGCTTCATGGAAAGATAAAGAAGGCAAGCGTAAAAGATGGCCAGAACGAGGCCAAACAGCTAATGCTAATGAAGCCGATTTTGCAACAGCAGTACCTAAAAATGCTGACTCACTAAAAGTATCGCAAAGCTACCGTCGTTTAGAAACTTTTGTAACGTCTGGCGAACCAACTAAAAAAGTATTTGAACCAAGCAACGTAGGTTTAGAACTGGTACCCGTAACTCACCCTAATGATTTATTTGTTGGTGAAGCGGCTAAATTTCAATTTTTATTTCAAGGCAAACCAGTAGCAGGCGTTAAATTAGCCATTGTGAAAGGCGATACACGTTACCGCAATGAGCAGAATGAACTGAATATAGTCACTGATGCTAATGGTTACGCAAATATTACTTGGCCTGAAGCAGGTATGTATTTGCTTGAAGCTGAGTTTGAAGATGATAAAGCACAAGCGCCGGCAACGATACGCACTGGTAGTTATGGAGCAACATTTGCGGTATTACCACTGTAATTTTACTATAAAAATATTAACGAAAATTAATTTATGCAAAGTTTGTATTTAGTTGCAATATTGAGTGTTGCTTGGCTAGTACTATGTGTTTTTATGTGGCGCTTACATCGTTCAAAGCTTTATCGCTCACCTGAACATAATGCCTCAATATTAATTACTTATGCTAGCCAAACAGGCAATGCACAGGCAATTGGAGAGCGTTGTGCAAAGGCATTAAATTTATCAGAAAAATCGAGTGTTATTGCCTTGAATACATTAACACTTGAACACCTCTCTCATATCGAAAAAATACTATTTGTTGTCAGTACCTATGGAAATGGCGAAGCGCCAGACAACGGCAGTATGTTTACAAAATTATCAAAAGTATTATCAAGCCAGCGGTTAAACCACTTAAAATATTCAGTTATTGCATTAGGTGACAGTGCTTACCCTGAATTTTGCGCGTTTGGGCATCAAATAAATAAAACCATGTTAACAACAGGGGCACAATTACTGGGTGATGTCATCACGGTTGATAACTATGATGAACAAAAAACAGAGCTTGTTAATATCACTCCTGATTGGCTCAAAATTAACCTAAAGCCAGAAATGACTCCAATAGAAATCTCAACTGTAAAATCAACGCAATACTGGCAATTAGTTAAGCGTGAATTGCTGAATCCTCATTGTCATAATGAAAAGTTATTTCAATTAAGTTTCCAAAGTATTGGTCCAGCCCCAATTTGGCAGGCGGGAGACTTAATTGACATACAACCACATCATCCTGCTGATATTGTTGACCGTTGGTTACTTGAAAATAACTTTGACGGTAATACTTGTCTAACGTATCAGGGACATACGCAAACTTTAAAGGCGTGGCTTCTAGCGAGAGAATTACCAACACCGTGTTCATATTCACTTGATGAATTATTGAATAAATTACCCTATTTACATAAGCGTAGCTATTCCGTTGCTTCTGTTTCGCAAGAGGGAAAACTACAACTAATCGTTCGTTTATTCGAGAAAGAGTGTGTAAATAATGCTGAAATGGTGACAGAAACAGCAAGTTATGGCTTAGCGTCAGGCTTTTTAAGTTATTATTGTCAAGTTGGTAATATTGTTGAGGGACATATACGAGATATTAGTTCACACCATAATATTGATCAAAGTAAGCCGATTATACTTATTGGATCTGGCAGTGGCTTGGCGGGGCTTAAATCACAAATAGCTGCACGAACGTTATCTAAATCTACGTTAGCAGCTGCTAGTTGGTTGGTTTACGGAGAACGTAATAGCAACCTAGATCTGCCAATTAATAAGTTATTAGCAACTCTTGAAAAAACACAATTAACTAAACTTAGTTATGCTTTTTCTCAAGACAAGAAATACCCTAAATATGTGCAAGATGTGTTACTTAAAGAACAAGCCACACTTAAACAGTGGATTGATGACGGCGCTATTATTTATGTTTGCGGTTGTTTATCAGGAATGGGAGAAGGCGTTCATCAAGCATTGACTGATATACTTGGGCAATCAATGCTTGAGGCGTTGCAGTTGCAACAGCGCTATATTCGAGATGTTTACTAATTTTAGGCAGCCTGCCAAGCATTTACCTTAACCCATACTTCATTTGCTGCTTGGTGCTGGCCTTCTGCTGTTAGTGCTTGGGCAAAAGCTTGTAAGTCTTCCTTGTCATACTGCTTGGTTTGCTGATTCGCTTCTAGGTTGACTAAACTACCAAAGGCTTTTTCGGCCATTGACCATTGTTCACTCATTAATGCCAGGTGCCCTAAACAGCTTAGCCATTGTGGGCTGTGTTTATCATTATGGAGGTGTTTTTGTACAATAGCGATAAGTGGCTCACTTTGCTTAATGGGCAAAGTACGTAAACGTTTTAGAAACTCTACATTCGGTTTCTTTTTTAGCATAGGCGTTATTAGCGCAGTTAAGGGTTCTGTAATGTTGTGTTCAGCCAACACTTTGCAATAAGCAAATAATACAGCCTCGCGTTGTTTTATTTTACGACTTAGAGACTTCCAATAGGTTTGTAAACTCGCATTGTCTTGTTTCGTAATCATGTCGTTAAATACGCCATAGTAAGCTTGATCTTCCCATACTTGTATTTGTTTATCACTTATGTTTTTTGTTTTTCGGGCTGAAGACAACCAAGCTACTGCTGCTTCAAAGCGTTTCTCAATAATACACAAATCTATTTCTAAAGTTAATAACCGATCGTCATGGCCAATTTGCTTATGGTTTTCGTCAATTAATGCACGTGCTTTTTCGTAAGCTTCATTTCGAGCTTGGTTCATTAATAACTTAACTTTTACAATAACACTGGCTAAATCTGTATTATTACTTTTATAGCCTTCCTGTGCTAATAAATCTAAATAATGATTAGTATTTGCATCTAAATTTTGCTTTGCTGAAGCAGCGGCAGCAAGTAAATAGGCGCTTTGCTGGCGCTTGGCTGGTTCAGCACTTTTAGCAAATAATTGCTCTGCTTTTTCGTAGTCTTCTAGCATGTATGCCGCTAAACCTCTATTAAAGTTGGCAATAGCACGTCGTCTACTTGCAAAAGCGACAGTGCCCCAAGCTTTAAAACTGAGTTTAAAACCACCGCGCAACATTTTAAAAATAATAAAGGCACTGATGGCAAACAACATGAATAAAATGGCCGCTGAAAGCACGGTTAATTCTATAATTGTTTCGCCCATAGCAATGAGAATATAACCTTTCTCATCAATTAATAACGGGCTTAGCGCCAACATTGAGAAAAATAGCGCAATGATGATAATAAAACGGATCATATATTGCCCTCACCTGTTGGTTCTTGAGTTGTTTGGTTAGTAGCTTCTGCGGCTTTTTCTTTAGGTGTCTTAGCATCTTCAGTTATCGACTGCGGCTGCAATGGTTGAACTTGCTGATTTCTTAAGGTGGCTCTAATAGCAGTCAATGAACTTAATTCACTTGGATAATCATAAGCCACTTGTTTATTTTGTAATGTAGTTAATGCGTTATAAAAAAGTTGGTTGGCATTATTTTCCATGTCAAAAAATTCATTAAGCCACTGTTGAATATCTGCTAAGGTTTTTTGATAAAGTTCGCCTTTACGCTCCGTTGCAGCCCATATGGCTAGCTGAATTTTCAAATGTAAATTTTGTTTTAGATTTGCTTGTTGTTCGGGGGATATCAATGCTTCAACAGTACCGACTCTTTGACGAACTCTGATAAAATCGTTCAAAAACTTTTGCCAAGTTTTAGCTAAATTACTTTGCCAATCATTGATACTATCTGACAGAGCAATATCTGTTTCTGTATTTTCTTTTCCTAAATCAACTATCGCCAATGGTAACTCGGCAACTTGCTTGTTCATTGCCATTAGTGACACTATTACATCATCTGTTTCCAGTGTTGGCATGCGAGTTAACGCATTAATGTCTTGATGAATTGTTTCACGAACGGGTAAAAAAGCAGGGTCGTTTAATTCAGTTAAGCGGGCATCAGCATCCTTTAATAAACCAATCGCGGCATGAGTATCATGTTCTAACCACAAAGTACGGGCAGAAACTCGAATTAAATATTCGGCTTCATGTAATAACCAATCGCTAGGTTGGCGCTGTTTGACCGCTTGTTCAAGGTGTTTTACCGTGGTTTCTAGCGTTTTTATTTTGTTTTGACTTGTCTGTTGTATTTGTGTTGAGATTTGTTGTAGTTTATTGCCAATCTCTTGTTCTTGATTGTTTAATGCTTGTTGCATTTGAGTTTTGTAACGGCTTAAGGCTGCGTTATTTTCTTCTTTAATTTTTTGCGTCAGCGTTTGTTCTAGTGTTTGGCTTTGCAGTTGTTGCCAGTAATAATGCCCAGCAGGAGCCGCAACGGCAATAAGTATTGCTACTATGGCCAATTTAGATATTTTATTAGACGAAGTGTTTGGTGGTTTTTGTTTAGTATTTTTGGGTTTAGTCTCTACGGATTTAGTATCGCTCTTTTCGCCTAACTCCTTCGACGTAGCTTTGTTTGCTGAACTGACTTTAGGGGCTGGTTCGCTCATTTTTTCTGTGGTTAATGGCGTTTTTGATTCAGTCATTATTTATTCCATTCTATAAAATAAGCTCATTATAAGCTTAGTATAAATCTAGTATTAATTTAAGGTTATTAAATACTACCGCGCAGTTTATTACCTTTGATCTGCTTTAAGATGGCGATGATTGCTTTTTCATTAGCGCCATCACTCGTTATAACGTTGGTTAAACCAAGCTGTTTTGCCGATTCTGCAATTCTACAACTTGCGACAACCCATAGACACTGGTTCTTCCAATACTCCGTGAGCGATTGGTTATGATTATTATGCTGCTGGCCCAGTGTTAAATGGATCATTTTTTTTAATATAGCGTTACTGGTAACGACAATACAATTTATTTGTTGTTTAAACCATTGTTGCGTTATGTCTTTGGTAAATGTTCGCCATACACATTGGTAACTTTCTAAATAGGTTACGTTGGCACCTTGCTCACGTAATTGTGTTGCCAAATGTTCTCTACCACTATCGCCACGAACAATAGTAATGGGTGTATTGTTCAATGATTTATTTAACTCAGGCAAGGCTAATAAACCTTCACTATTTTCTTGTGTTGGGCAAAAAACAGGGTTAATGCCTAATTGCTCCAATGCTAATTTAGTTGCATTGCCTACGGCAAATACTGTTTGATATTGCCAATATTTAGTAGCAAAGCTTTTATTAGCAAATTCAACGGCAGCAACACTAACAAAAATAAGCATATGCTTATTGGTTAATAAGCGTTTACTTGTGTCTTTGTCGGCTAATGCTTGATAATCAAACAAAGGCTGATTAATACAAGCAATATCCAATGCTGTTAGTGACTTCTCAAGTGCCTGTGCTTTTATAGTTGGTCGCGTTATTAAGACGTTAAGCGTATTGTTTTTACGGTTCATTAGCTGTTATTTTTAGTTATTACTGGTTAGGAGTATTGTTTGTGGCATAAACCTCTTTCAATATTTTGTCTGCACCACGGCTTAACAATTCTTGTGCTAAGGTATGACCTAATACTTCACCTTGTTCAACGGGGCCAGTAATTTCGCTTTCAATAAGTTCACTGCCGTCAATTGCGCCAACTAAACCGCGTAAGTGCACTTCCTTTCCATTGTCTGATATAACACTGTAACTGGCAATAGGCACCTGACAACCGCCTTCCAGTGTTTTATTCATTGCACGTTCTGTTAATACACGAATACGTGTTGTGTTGCATTCAAGGGGCTTAAGTAAGGTTTTTATAATGTCATCATCTACTCGGCATTCGATTCCAACTGCGCCTTGACCGTTAGCAGGTAGCATTTCCTCAGGCTCAATATATTGCGTGATGCGGTCACTCATTTTTAAACGGATTAAGCCTGCCGCAGCTAAAATAATGGCGTCATATTGCCCTTCATCAAGTTTTTTCAAACGCGTATTGACGTTACCACGTAAATCACGAATGTCTAGGTCAGGGCGTTTAGCTTTTAACTGACATTGACGGCGCAAACTTGAAGTGCCAACTATAGCGCCTTTTGGTAAATCACTTAAGGCTGAAAATGTATTAGAAACAAAAGCATCACGAGGATCTTCACGTGGGCAGATAACTTCTAAGCCTAATCCTTCAGGAAAATCTACAGGCACATCTTTCATTGAATGCACGGCTATGTCGGCTTTGCCTTCTAGCATGGCAACTTCGAGTTCTTTGACAAAAAGTCCTTTGCCACCTACTTTTGCTAGCGGTGTATCTAAAATTACATCGCCCTTGGTTGTCATTGGTACAAGCTCAACATGAATTTCTGGATGAAAGTGTTCTAATTGTGCTTTTACATATTCTGCTTGCCATAGAGCAAGGGCGCTTTTGCGAGTTGCTATTCTTACTGTTGTCATTTCTCTTGTTCCCAAGGGTTATACTAGTATTACCTGATATTAATATTTTGACGTATTATGAGTACGTATTATTCAGCAGATAAAGCTACTTCTGTTTCTGCTTGCGTGCTTACCGCTTGTGATAAAAACTGCCAAAATTCATCGCCGCCACGTTTATCAACCCAAACTTGTGTATTATCACAATAGGTAAAGTGGTGCCCATTAAATTTTGTTGCAACCCAAATTTCATGTAAAGGGGCTTGTTTATTAATGATGATTTTTGTAGCGTTTTTAAATGTTAACGTCAACAAGCCGCCAACGCCTTCGTAATCTATATCAACCCCACAATTTTCAATGGCTTCTTCAACAGCAAGTAACAAATTTTCGGCTATTAAATTATATTGGCTATCGTTCATTGGCTTTCTTTAGTTGTTTGGTGAATCAGCATGTGAGTATAATAGCAATCTGACAAAATAAATACCCATTAAGTTAAGTTGAAAAGCTTGATTTAAACGACTTTCATGGCAAAAACTTGTAATCATGCAGCTTATTAAACACTTTTCTTTTTTGATTCTATACTTTTCAGCAAGCATACTTTTGAGTGGGTGCGGTTCAAAAGGTGACCTATACCAAGTTGAAACACCTAATTCAGTAGATGAAGTATTAACCAAAAAAGCCGCAAAAAACGATCAAAATAATTTTCAACAAAGTACTACAGAATCTAAGAAGAAGCCTTAATGTTAGTTAATTTTTCAAAAATGCATGGGTTGGGCAATGACTTTTTGGTTTTAGATAATGTCACGCAGAACGTTTTTTTATCTAATGAGCAAATAGCTAAATTAGCGGATAGAAACTTTGGCGTTGGCTTTGACCAGTTGTTAATTGTTGAGCCGCCGTATGATCCAGATTTAGATTTTCATTATCGAATTTTTAATGCTGACGGTAGTGAAGTTAGTCAATGCGGTAATGGCGCACGTTGCTTTGCACGCTTTGTACGTATGAAGGGTTTGTGTAATAAAAATAAAATTAGAGTATCAACAGCGTCAGGTAAAATGACTTTATTTATTGAGCGCGACGGCAATATTTCAGTGACTATGCCCGTGCCACAGTTTGAGCCAAGTAAAATTCCTTTTATCGCTAAAAAAGCGGAAGGAACATATATTTTACGTAGTGATTCAGAAACCGTTCTTTGTGGTGCTGTGTCGTTAGGAAATCCACATTGTGTTGTCACTGTTGATGATGTGCTAACAGCACCTGTAGAGCGATTAGGAAAAGCACTTTCTTTGCATGAACGCTTTCCAGAACATGCCAATGTTGGTTTTATGGAGGTAGTAGCGCCTAATCAAATAAAGTTGCGTGTTTATGAACGTGGCGCCGCAGAAACGCTTGCTTGTGGGAGTGGTGCTTGCGCCGCGGTTGTTATTGGCCAAGTGCAAAATAAATTAAGCCGACAAGTGACGGTTGAATTACCTGGTGGCAAATTAAGAATTTATTGGAAAGGGCCAGGGCATCCTGTGAAAATGTCAGGGCCTGCGGTACATGTGTTTGATGGGCAATTATCCATATAAATTTATCTCTTTTTGCGGGCGATAAGATCAAGTTTCAACAAACAAATAATTAACAATAGATGAATAAGATAAAAATATGAAAAGCGAACAAACGTTAATGAATGCTGATGAATTACCATTAACTGACGAGTTGGTTAGTGCTTACCTACAAGATAACCCCGAATTTTTCAATAGAAATAATGAACTGATGACAGGGTTAAGACTTACGGATTTGCACCGAGGTACCGTTTCCTTAGTGGAAAGACAGCAGCAGCAATTGAGACAAAAAGTACATCATTTAGAAGATGAAATTACTCAGTTAATGTCGGTAGCGAGTCATAATGAAAATTTATTTATGCTTTATAGTGATTTGTATTTACGCTTAATTGATTGTCAATCAGCTAATGAATTACTTGACTGTTTAGCGCAAGCAACGACGGAGTTATTGTCTTTATCTGCCTTTAAACTGTACCTACTTGATTCTACTAGTATTGAACATGAGTGTTTATCTACAAATGATTGTCAGGGGGTTATGACAAATCGTTTAGAAAAAAGTGATTATTATTTTGGACGTTTGCAACACAGTGAACAACAATTAATTTTTTCTCATGAGTGTGCGGGCTCAGTAGTACTAATAAAACTTGCCTATGATGAAAAAGAACTCGGTTTTTTAGCCATTAGCAGTGATGATGCTCATCATTTTGATCCACGTATGGATACTTTATTACTAAGCCAGTTTAAGCGTTTAGTTGCTAAGTTGTTGAAACAGCACTTAGCTATTTAGCCATGCGTTTAACCTAACTTAAAATATGAAAATATACCGACGGTTATCTCAGATTAAAGCGATCAGCTTTGACCTAGATGACACCCTATACAGTAATAAACCTGTGATGTTGACAATTGAAAAAAAGATGATTGCTTATTTTGCTACTTTAGCGGTATTTAAAGGGCAAACACCAGAACAAAGAAAAGTTCTAAATTATCGATTTTGGTACACTTTTCGTCATCAAGCTACCATAGCACAACCTGATTTAGCGCATGACGTTGTGCAAGTACGTTTAGTAACTTATCAACTTGGATTTCTTGCTTTAGGGTTGAGTGAGCAGGTAGCAAAATATGAAGCACAAGCAGCGTTAGACTATTTTATTGCACTACGTAGTGATTTTAGCGTACCTGAAATAAGCAAAACGCTTTTAAAAAATTTAAGTAAAAAATACCCTCTTGTCGCAATTAGTAACGGCAATGTTGATACAACTGCACTGGGTATTTCATCTTATTTTCAGCATGTTTTTCATGCAGGATGGCAACCTAACGGAGCGCTATTAAGACAAAAGCCGAATCCTGATATGTTTGATTTAGCTTGTCAACAGCTCAACATTAATACATCACAATTACTGCATGTGGGTGATTGTGGTCGAGCAGACATTGAAGGGGCATTGCAGGCAGGCTGTCAAGCGGCATGGTTATCTTGTTATGATGTTGGTAAACCTATTACCGTGTTACCACATATCGCCCTCGATGAGATTAATCAACTTAATCAATTGCTAACCTAACAATAGTTAAGTATTTAACTGACTGTATATAAAACCAGTGATATACTGGTTTTATTTTATTATTACGCTATTACAGTAAAAAGGCCTTTAGATGGATGTTTCAGAATTACTCGACTCTTTAAACGACAAACAACGTGAAGTTGTGGCAGCACCAAAACAAAATATGCTGGTGTTAGCGGGAGCTGGTTCTGGTAAAACACGGGTATTAGTGCAGCGTATTGCTTGGTTAATGCAAGTTGAACAAGTTGCGCCACATGGCATTTTAGCGGTAACGTTTACTAATAAAGCGGCAGCTGAAATGCGCGCGAGAGTTGAACAAGCCACAGGTGGAAATACCCATGGTATGTGGATTGGTACCTTTCATGGCTTAGCACATCGCTTATTGCGTATGCATTTTCAAGAAGCAAAATTACCGCAAAGTTTTCAAGTGCTCGATAGTGATGATCAGTTGCGTTTGATTAAGCGCATTGTTCGTTCATTAGAATTAGACGAAAAAAAGTGGCCAGCTAAACAATTTGTTTGGTATATCAATGGTAAAAAAGATGAAGGCTTAAGGCCACAACATATAGATGACCAGTTTGATCCAACCGAAGCCTTGTTTGTTAAAGTGTACAAAGCCTACCAAGAAACCTGTGACCGTGCAGGCTTAGTTGATTTTGCAGAGTTATTATTACGCGCCCATGAACTTTGGCTTAATAACCCAGAACTGCTTTCGCACTATCAACAACGATTTGCTCATATTTTGGTGGATGAATTTCAGGATACGAATGCGATACAATATGCTTGGTTAACAATGTTAGGGCGAGCGCGTTCTAATGTGATGATTGTGGGTGATGATGACCAGTCTATTTATGGCTGGCGCGGTGCTCGTATTGAAAATATTGAACGTTTTACCCATGAATTTAAAGACACACAAACCATACGCTTAGAACAAAACTATCGCTCAACTGCTAATATCCTAAATGCAGCCAACCAATTAATTAGCAATAATAATAATAGGTTAGGGAAAGAATTGTGGACAGATGATCAAGCGGGTGAAAAAATTTCTGTTTACACGGCATTCAATGAAATAGATGAAGCACGTTTTATTGTTGGTTGTATTAAAAAGTGGCAGGATGACGGCGGTAAACTTGATGAAGTTGCTATTTTATATCGTTCTAATGCTCAATCGCGACTGATGGAGGAAGCCTTATTACAAAGACAATTGCCTTATCGGATATACGGTGGACAACGTTTCTTCGAACGTCAAGAAATTAAAGATGCCTTGGCTTACTTGCGCCTTATTAATAATAGGGATGACGATGCTGCTTTTGAACGTATTATTAATACGCCTACTCGTGGCATTGGTAATCAAACGGTTGCGCTAATACGTGATGCAGCAAGAGGTTTGGAAGTAACATTATGGCAGGCTTGCCAACAAATGTTACAAGCCGAGCAGTTAAAAGGACGAAGCGCTAAAACAGTTAGCCATTTTATTGAACTAATTAACCAGCTTGAAGATGACACAACAAATTTAGACTTAGATCAGCAAGCTAATTTTGTTGTTCAACATTCGGGTTTGAAGGCTATGTACCAAGCTGAAAAAGGTGAAAGAGCAGAGCAGCGAATTGAAAACTTAAATGAGTTAGTGACTGCTTGCCAAACATTTGAGAGTGAACCCTTGTCAGACCAAGAGTTTATGGAAGAGCAAACACCATTAACATCTTTTTTAACTCATGCGGCGCTAGAGTCGGGTGAATCACAAGCTGATGAGTTTGAAGCAGCAGTGCAACTAATGACTATGCATTCAGCAAAAGGACTAGAATTTCCATTGGTGTTTATTGCAGGTCTTGAAGAAGGTATGTTTCCATCACAACAGTCGGTAGAAGATATAGGACGTTTAGAAGAAGAACGCCGTTTATGTTACGTTGGCATGACTAGAGCGATGAATAAATTGTATTTATGCCATGCAGAAAGTCGCCGAATTTATGGGCAAGAAAAATTTCATAAAGCGAGTCGTTTTTTACGTGAATTGCCAGAAGCATGTATAGAAGAAATTCGTATGCAGAGCCAAGTGACTAAGCCAAAAGCGGTTGGCAAGTTCTCAAATACATTTACTTTAGAAACGTTTGAAAATACGGGTTTTAAGTTGGGACAACAGGTAAAACATGCTAAGTTTGGTGAAGGCGTTGTACTCAACTATGAAGGTAGCGGTGCACAATCTCGAATTCAGGTAAACTTTGCTGATGTTGGTAGTAAATGGTTGGTGGTTGAATATGCTAACTTGCAAGCGATATAAGCTAGGCTAATAAAATAAATTACAATAAAAAACTGACTAAAATGTTAACTATTATATAACAAAAAGAAGGGCTTAAAAAATGTCTCAAAGATTATTAGTGGTGGAAGATAGCAAACCTATTGCGACCGTTATTAAACAAATTGCACAATCGTTGCACTTTGAAGTTGTTGTTGTTGGCACACTAGCCCAAGTTGAAGAAGTACTTTCTCGTGATACTGATTTTTTTGCTGCTACCGTGGACTATGGCTTACCCGATGCTTTGGATGGAGAAGCTATTACTTGCGTGTTGTCTCATAAAATTCCGAGTATAGTTATCACGGGTAAAATGGACGATGTAACAAGACAAAAAATTTTAGACCAGCCCGTTATTGATTATATCCCTAAAGAAAACAGCCAAGCCTTTTTGTATTTAAAACGTGTATTACATTGGCAGCAAACAAACAGTAAAAATGCGGTTCTAGTTGTCGATGATTCATCGGCTGCGCGTTCTCATATTAGCGCATTATTAAAACGTCGGAATTTTACCGTATATACAGCTAATAACGGAGTTATTGCCCTAGAAAAACTAAAAGAGCATAAAGATATTAAAATGGTAATTACCGATTTAGAAATGCCTGAAATGGACGGTATTACCTTAACCAATGCAATTCGCAAGAAGTATACCCGAGAGCAATTAGCCATTATTGGTATTTCAGGTGCAACCAGTGGTATTCATTCTGCACGCTTTATAAAAAATGGGGCTGATGATTTCTTACGTAAACCTTTCTGTCCTGAAGAGTTTTATTGTCGTATTACGCAGAATATTGAAAGTTTATACAATATCGCGAAAATTCAACATGCTGCAAATACTGATTACTTAACTGATTTGTCTAATCGTAGAGCCTTTATTCACAATGCTAATCACCGTATTGCAGAGTATATAAAACGTGGTGTTTCATACTGTTTAGCGGTACTTGATGTCGATTATTTTAAGAAAGTGAATGATAATTATGGGTATGAGGCGGGTGATCAAATATTGAAAGTTTTGGCCTTGTACATGCGTAAACACTTTGGCGCGGGGTTAACTGCCCGGTTAGGAGGCGCAGAATTTGCTGTATTGTTGCACGGCATAGATGCAGACCAACTTTATATCAAATTAGATGACTTTCGCCGTGATATTTCGGTATCAACATTATTAGCAGGCGACGTCAAAGTTTCTATTACTGTGAGTATTGGTGCCGTTTTTGATAGTAGCGATAAATTATCAAAGCAAATGGGGGAAGCGGATAATGCACTTTATTTAGCTAAAGATCATGGGCGTAATCAGATTGTCATATCAGGAAGTGAAGACTTTGATTAACATTTGAGCCAATTTTTAGTATTAACAATAATTAATGTTACAGTAACCCAAGCTTTATTATTCTTTCGTTAAACTGATTAAAATCAAATCAGCGGATGTAAATAATGAAGTTTTTTCATAGGGTAGCGAATAAATATCCCATTGTGTTTTTTGCTATTTTTTTTTCGTTTCGTTCGCAAGCTGTTGAGGTTGATGGACAACTAAACGATGCTATCTGGCGTGATATTCTCAGTGAATCAACCAATTATGAAGTATCCCCACGAACATTAAATAAAATAAATAACAACTTCTCATATAAAATAACAACAGCCAAAACAGGGGTTTACGTTGCTTTAATTGCAAACACACCAAAGCACTTAAGGCTTAGAACTCAAGAGAATGATACCGAATTTTCAAACGATCATTTTCAAATCCTGCTTGATATGAATAATAAGGCGCAAGATGCTTATGTATTTTCAATAAATCATCAAGGTAATTATTTTGATGGCATGCTAAACGTTGATAAAGATCTTGATTTAGATTGGAATGCTTCATGGGAATATGCCGTTAGTGCTGATGATAAAAGTTGGTCTGCAGAAGTATTTATTCCGTGGACCGCAATGTCATTTAGCATAAAAGAAAAAAATCAATTTGGAATATATATCAGTCGATTTGACGAAAGCCGTAATTCTACTTATGCATCGTCCGCAGTTACCTCGTCCATGAATAGTTTTTATCAACAATTTACTTCGTACACCGCAATAATAGATAGTCCTGCAAAGTGGGACTTTTTTCCTTATGTTTCATGGAATAAAGATATTGAAGTGGGTAAAAATATCAGCTCTATTGGTACAGAAATTTTTTGGCAATCGGGTGACGGACAAAAATTAAGTGCAACAGTAAATCCCGACTTTGGTCAAATTGAATCAGATGAACTTGTGGTTAACTTTTCTGCCATTGAAACATTTTCTACTGAAAAACGCCCATTTTTTAATGATAATCAAAGCCTTTTTGATGTGGAAGGTCCAGAAGATTTAACTATAGTACATACACCAAGAATTGGAGGAAATTCATATTATGATAAGCGCTACAATAATGAATTAGATTCAGCCATTAAATATACGATTAATCAACCTAATTTTGATGTTGGCTTAATAGCAGCATTTGAAAGTTCAACGATAGAAAACAAAGGCAGAGATTTTTTTGTACTAAGAGGGCAATACTCCTTAGGTGCAAATAAATTAGGTGTATTGTTAAATCGGGTTGATACACCAAGTATCAACAGAGAGTCAACGGTAGCCTCGTCTGATATTCATTATGTGGTGTCGGAAGATACCTCATTGAATTTTGGGATTATCAGAACCACGTCACAAGTTAATGATGTTTGGCTGCGAGATACTGGTTGGTGGATGACAGGTAGTTCAGATATAACTGAGCAGCATTCCCATGAATTTACACTATTTTCTTATGGTGATAATTTAGAATTGAATGATATAGGTTACGTTAAACGCATTAACCGAAAACAGTTTCAATACGAGTATCAGTATAAAATTCCCAATGTGTTTATTGAGTCAATTCGAGATATAACTTTTTCTATAGACTCTGAATTTAAAACTAATTTTCAAGATGAGAAATTACCAACAGAGATTAAAGGAAGTATTGAAGTTGTAACCAATACCGAATTCGAATATGAATTTGAGTTCAAGTTTGTCTCCTCTGGGTTTGATGATCTAACAACCCGAGGTAATAATTCAATTTTGCTTTCATCAAGTCAACAAATTGATTTTATATTCGCATCACCAGAATACTTTTGGGGAAAATATGACCTTGAAATAGAAGTTGGTAAAGAAGGTTGGAGCGGGCAGTTTTATAATATTGAAGCTAGTATTGTTTATCAATTGAGTAAGCATATTAATTTGGGCATTCTTATCTCACAATATAATAGTGATAGCTGGATAGACTGGGATGAAGAAAATGTTATCAATGAATACAATTTCACGGAACAAGGAGTTGAATTTAGCTTAAATTATAAAATTGATGATGCACAAGAATTACGATTAAAGTTTGAAACCCTCATTGGTAAGGCAAATGGTATAGGAAATTATCTTGTTCAGAGTAATGGTTCAGTAAAGTATCAGACAAAGGCCGATGATTTTGCTTTTTCTGAAAGTGCATTTCAGTTACGTTATAAATATGCTTTATCAAAGTTAACAGCTTTTTACCTAAGTTATGCTTTTGCGGGTGATTATGAAGATGAATACGCAGAATTTAGTAAGCGTAACCTGTATACAAAAGCGATAAAATCAAAGGATGATCATAGTTTATTTGCAAAGATTAGATTGCACTTTTAATGAATAGTAATGTTTAAGTGTAGTAGCTCAGACCTGATCTGACAGTTACCCGATTTTTAGGGTGCCTTGTCAGCTTAGATTTGAGCTAAATTCTTTTCGGCCCAAATCGATTTCCCATCAAGTAATGTTTCTAGTG